>PWFZ01000470.1 GCA_003555185.1 Balneolaceae bacterium
ATTCCGGATTGTTCAAGTAGGGATAATTTTCTCTGGGTTGTAGTTGAACCCTTTACGATATGGTTCATTCGTAAAAGTTCCTGTGCAAGTGGAAATCCGAGCCACCCACATCCTAATATACTTATTTTCATAAACTTCGATGATTTGAGTTGGAATAGAAGGTAATAACTCAGTTCCGATAAAAAAAAGTGTCTGTACTAAGGGTTGAAACTAAAAAGGGCATTGCTCGTGCAACGCACTTTTATTTAAAAAAAAACTAAATTAATATTGTTACAGATTTACTTTAATTCCACCCATAAAAGTTCTTGGGAGTCCGGGTCTGATTCCATGTGGACGATCTGATACGATGTATGTTTCATTTAACACATTTCGCAAATTCATGAAAACATTAATCGATTCTGAAATTTGGTACGATGAGCTTGCGTCGACCAGGAAGTAGGCGTCGGTACTTTCTTCAGTAGTGATATTTTCTTTTCCTGCTAATGTCCGCATTTTGCTGGTTGCGGTACCGTTTAAATTTAAACTGAATCTATTGTAATCCAGTCCTAAGCTGGTATTAACCTGTTGACGGGGAATAAATGGAAGTTTATCTCCGGATTCAACAGTTCCCCAAGGTCCAAAGTCACTTTCGAAGTTTGTTTGAAATGTTGCATCAGTAAAGGTGTAGTTAATGCTAAAGGGCAGAGAGTAATTTTCTGCTCCTAAAAATGGAGCGATATCCGTATTTGCCGTAAGCTCGAGACCCATAACTTTAACTTCACCGGCATTAAACTGAGCAGTAGTACCGCCACCGCCACCGGCTGCCAGGTCGGAACCAAGCAGATTGCTGTAGTTATTGAAGAAGCCGATAGTTTCGAACTGGAACGTATTGTTTGCATATCGGAAACCCAGCTCATAGTTAACACTGCTTTCTGAACGGGTATCAGCTGATGATCCCGGGCTTGGTGGAGAAAACCCTTTATGAATGCCTGAAATAAGGGTTAATGCATCATTAACGTTATAGGTGACACCAATGCCGGGAATAAATACATCAATTGTATACTCATTCAGATCCAGGCTTGAACCGGTGCGATCTAAATCATTAGAACCAAAGTTTCTGTTTTCAAACCAGATATGCTCGTATCGAAGTCCGGGAGTGAATGTAAAGTCGTTATATGTAATTGTATTTTGCCCATAGATGGCAAGTGCGGTCGCCGAGCCTACTCTGTTAGCCTGAGTGCCGGGAACGCCCTCAGAGGTTAAAATCATATTACCTCCGTTCATTCTGTATCCATCTTCGAACTGAAAACGATCTTCCTCATCCTGATGGAATCGTACCCCAATTTGAATGTCATTTTCTGTGGCTCCCCAATCAACATAGTAACCCAAAATTGACTCTATCCCCTGAGAATAATACTCTCTGTTATTTGATCGAATAACAAGTGCATCATCGGCACTATTGCCGCCTCGAAGTACGTTAAATGCGGCTTGATTCTCTTCAGGGTTTCGTAGCACACCTGCCGGACCTATACCATTAACTGTTTGTAGTTTGTACCAGTCACGGGCAAATTCATTTCTATATAGTGTCGTTGTAAGATCCATGCGCTGTGATAGCTGAGCAAAGTGGCGTAACATCATCTGAAAGTGCCGGGCTCTCATTTGATCTTCCTGTGAAGCAGCATATCTGCGAAAAGGATTGTCTGCAAAATCTTCTCTTGTTAATCCAAGGTAGGTTTCGTCAGAGATCTCATCATAGAACCCAATTTTAAAATCTGCTCTTTGATAAATAGATGCATTGGGATTTGTCCGTACCATGAATTTAGCCATGAAATCCTGAATATCGTAACCGGTATTACCTCCTCCGTCAAGCCGCTTGAATCCATCATTTTTCATCTGTAATCCTTCAAGTAAGAAACCAAAGTTCTTATAAGTATTTCCAACATTTGCGTGAATTTTATTAGCGTTGTTTTCGCCAAGACTTAATTCTGCATTTCCGGAAAGTTCACTTGGAATTGGAGTCGAAATCAAATTTATAGCTCCACCTGTAGTATTAGGGCCATATTTTATTTGTGATGATCCTTTCCTCACTTCAACGGAACTCATTCTGTTTACCATTGGAAAGTAATAAGCCGCCGGTGCTGAGTAGGGTGCAGGTGCAATTAAAACCCCATCTTCCATAATATTTACTTTTGTACTTCTTTCTACACCGGCACCTCGCATTCCAATGTTCGGACGAAGCCCAAACCCATCTTCTTCCTGAATATTTATTCCGCTTACGCTTCGAAGAACCCTGTTTATGTCAGTATAATCGTGCTTTTGCAGTTGTTCGGCACTGATGTAACTTGCTGCACCGGGAATTTTTGTCATCCATACAGGTGTGCCAACTACAGTTACCCTGTCCATTATTACCTTATCATAGAGATTCGTAGTATCGGGTTCTGCTGTGGACTTTGTTTGAGCAATCACTGTTGATGAAAAGAGGAAAATAACGCCAAGTAATATGAATCCCCTTATAGGTTGAGTAGAAATCATCGTATCTTTTTATCCGTTTATAGAATTAATTTATTATTTAGATCAATTCTAAGTTAAGGCACTTTAAAATGTAGTTCAACTCTATTTAGAACAAATCTAAATAGAAATAATGTCGTACATAGGTTAGCGTAGAAGCATGGACAACAAAAGGGTAGCGATTATTGGAGCGGGCATAACAGGTCTGACAACAGCATTTCGCTTAAAGAATAGTGGTAAGTCGGTAGATCTTTTTGAACGAAAAGGGGAGCCAGGTGGGTCTATAAAATCGTATCAGCAAGAAGAGTGGTTATATGAATTTGGGCCGAACACGTTATTGCTGAAAGATAAAGTTGTTCGGGATTTTTTATTTGAGATTGGTTTGGAGGATAAAATAGTAACTGCGAACACCGAAGCTTCTAAACGATTTATTGTAAAAGATGGAGAATTAGTACCTGTGCCAATGTCCTTATCCGGATTCATGAAAACTCCGCTATTCTCAACTAAGGCAAAGTGGAGGCTTCTTTTAGAACCTTTTGCAGGTAAATCAAATGTTGAAAATCCATCGCTGGCTGAATTTGTAAACCGACGATTCGGGCATGAAATTCTTGATTATGCAGTGAATCCTTTTGTAGCAGGTGTATACGCAGGAAAACCTGAACGTCTCTCTTTTAAGCATACATTTCCCATTCTGCAAGAATTAGAAAATGAAACAGGATCTGTTTACTTAAGTGCTGTTAAACGTTCTCTGTTCAACAAGAAGAATAATGATGAAAAAATAAGCCGTTCCTTGATCTCTATTGAAGGGGGATTACAACAAATTCCGGTTTCGATTACAAAACAGCTGGATCAGTGCTATTTTAATCATGATGTAACATCAATTGAACAAAAGAGTGATGGCTGGTTTATTAATAGTCAGATGGGAAATTTCGGTCCCTACAAAGATGTGATTTTTACTGCTCCGCTTTACAGGTGGAACACAACACTTTTACCGGTAACAGATGAGGAAGTAGAAAGCATAAAGTCTGTTACATATCCTCCGCTCTCAATGATGGTACTGGGCTTCAAAAAAGAAGATGTAGATCATCCATTAGACGGATTTGGCTTTTTAGTCCCGGAGAAAGAAAAACGAAATATTTTAGGGGTATTGGTTCCATCAACCATCTTCAAGAAAAGAGCACCTTTAGACCACCATCTTCTTACTGTGTTTGTTGGTGGAGGTCGTCAACCTGAACTCGCAGATTTGGATAGTGATAAACTGTTATCACTGATAAAATCAGAACTAAAAGAATTGATTGGTTTGCATGGAGAGACCATTTTTAAGGAGCATATCTTTTGGCCAAAGTCTATTCCACAATATGAGCCGGGTTACGATGAAATTCTCGAGGTATTTAATACCATTGAAAAGAGAAATCCCGGGCTTCATCTTGCCGGTAATTTTAGAAATGGGGTTTCTGTACCGGACTGTATTAAAAGTGGATTGAAACTTGCGGATGAATTGAGCTAGTCCAGCTTTGGTTGAGATGAAAACATTTCGAGCGTCTGTTGTAAAATATTTCTACCCAATGTCGTAAACCGTTCTCCGTTACCCATGGACAAGAAGCGCAGCAGTACCCGCAAGTCATTAAGCAGAACGGGAGGGTTTGTTACCAGGGTTTCATTTTGAATAATGTGATCCCAATCCATTGGTTTGCCAAATCGAACTCCGGCACTTTCCATACTCATCTTGTAAATGTTAGCGATCAATCCATACCCAATTGTCGAGGGATGTAATCCATCAAGACTGAAAATCCCACCCCGATCCAGTTTCAGTGTATCATCATGAAGGCGTATAAAATCAGTTGAAATCCTTGGTCTGCCATATTTATCTACCAGATATGATGTATTTTCATTGGCGCGAAGTGCTTTTATAAACTCCGGTGGGAAAGGCCTTACATTTTCCGCTCCCAATCGGCGACGGGCAGTATCCGAAACATGTTTAGCAACCGGAACTACATGAAAGCCATATTTGGAAGCTGTTTCCCGAATAATGGTATTGTACTGATCCACATGCAGGTCTAACGTTATGGCGTCATCTTTGGTCAGGTGAGGATGCTTTTCCGGGTTAAAGTCTTCATCCCAAATCCAAAATCTTGAGTAATAATCGAAATATCCTTTTCGTGGTTTTGTTTTGTCTTCGTTAACGCCACGAATTGCCGGTGGAATGGTCACATAAGGAATAGTAGGAACAAAAACCCTTGGGATATCAATTTCAGCTATTTTTAGGTATAAATTTTCGATCTCTTCTTTAAAATGTTCGGGTCGAAAAACAGTACAGGTACGTTTGCTATGGGTTGTGTTCAGGTCGTGCTGCTCCGAGTAAATAATATTCAGATTGGTAACAGCTCCAACGATGTTATTGTGGCCCAGACATGAGATCAAATTTTCAACGCCACCGTTTTTTTGAAGGCACTTAACATTATCGATCATCGAATGGTTTTCAAAAGGGGGGGTTAACGTAGGGTTGAGCACCAGCCTTGCCGTTGTATACATTGCATGATCGGGCAGAACACTGAATACAGAGTAGGTAGGAGGATTGTGTTTGATGAAATTTCTGCAATATTCTTCATGTATCAGCCATGAATCACTATTTGAAAACCCCCAAATTCCCTGATTATGATAGGGGGTATCACGCTCAACCTGGAGAGATCTTTTGTTGCCTTCCCAATAATTTTTAATTCGCCGTAGTGTTCTAAAAATATGAGTTCCTGCATTCAGATACTGGTTCCAGTAAATCTTATCCCCAAATTCATCTTGTAATCCACGGACCAGCATTTCCATATTAACAGGAATACCCGTTTGTGCGGTAAATACCGGAGATTCGAATTCTATAGGAGGATCAAAGCAGCGAGCAATTAACGAAGGGAAACTCAAATCAGTGCGGTAAACGCCACCGTTTTTGAACCCCTGAGCCATACTATCACCCATTACCACCAATTTATGTTTATTTGAAGACCGTCTGCTAAACACGAGAGGAAATTGTTATCTTTAAAAATTAAAACAGTTTAGTAAAGAAAAAGGATAAAACAATAAGTTTATGGCATCAAAAGAAAATTCACTGCAAAAGTTTAGAGATGATCGAAAAGAGATGAACGAGAAAGTGTTGAATCTGGATCATCTGGGGATTAAGCGATTTTTCAATCTGGATAGTAACACGTACAAAGATGGTTCTTTACCGGCACAAACCAAAGAGCTTCTTGGTTTAGTAGCATCTACTGTTTTACGCTGTAACGATTGCATAGATTATCATTTAGAGCAGTGTGCTGAAACCGGATCAACTAAAGAGGAAATTATTGAAGCACTAAATGTAGCCCTTGTAGTTGGAGGGAGTATTGTAATTCCGCATTTGCGCCATGCTGTAAAAACAATCGAACTTCTTGAAAGTGAAGAGTACTTCGCATGAAAGTGTTAATTTCGATCCTGTTTCTTACTCTCTTATATATTCCGGATGCGGCTATATCGCAAGTTATAACGGATAATGATTCTGATACAAATTACTCAATTGTTCCCCTGGCAGGTTATACAACTGACTCCGGTTTTGTAGGAGGGATTTTGATTCAAAGAATAGAATATCGAAATAATTCGGGGCCGTTTTATTCGAACACCACCCTGGACGTGAATGGATCAACCCGCGGAAAGTGGCAGGCATCACTCGATCACGAACGTCTCAGTTTATTTGATGCAGAGATCAGAAATCACTCCATTTTAGATTTTGAGCTTGACCCCAGAAGTACTTTTTATGGAGTGGGAAATGAATCCGCTTACTCAAGTGAGGAGTTTGAGGAAGGAATTTATTTTTTGAAGAGAAATTTTGGACTTTTGTCTTTTAGTGCACGTAAAAGCCTGTTTGAAATCGTAGAAAACGGCAACCTTGATGGACTTGTTCGGCTTAGCGGTTCATACAATTCTATCTCAGACAGAGGGAGGGATACTCAATTTGTAGATGAACAGCCCACAGGGTTTGATGGAGGTTGGGTTAATAAAGTTGGGGTTGGCTTATTGGCAGACAGCAGGGATAGTGAATTTGCCCCAACCAATGGCGGACGCTTTGAAATTGGAGTAAACACTTCAGGAAATTTAACAGGAAGTAACTATTCATTTTCAGACTATTTTTTAGACTTTCGTACTTATACAACGACATTTTGGGATGTTGTAATTGCCCAGCGGCTTCAGCTACAGCATAGTGTAGGTGATGTGCCATTTTGGGAGCTCGCAATCATCGGTAACCAAAAAGGGTTACGCGGATATGCATTAGATCGATTCAGAGGTGATAGTTCGGTGCTGTATATGCTGGAAGCAAGAAGTTGGTTATTTTCATATTTCGAAGATGAGATAAAAATTGGCGGTCATATTTTTAC
>PWFZ01000289.1 GCA_003555185.1 Balneolaceae bacterium
CGGTCGGATAGTGGGTATACCCGTAAGGTCCTGTGCGTACGTTCTCCGGGGCACATGCACAGTAAATCTATAATTGGAATACACCTCGGGAATCTGATAGGAGGGCAGATATCCTCCGTATTCAATACCGGCTTCTTTAAAAAGCTGCAAAGCTTCATTCGTATAGAGTACGCCATACAGAGTTGTTTTCAGCCCTAGTTTTCTTGTGGGTTCAATCACAAATTCAATCAGTTCTTTAGCGCGCATGTTATTTTCCCAGTCTCCAATCCACACGAGATCACCCTTTAATTTATGGGTGTTGTAGGGGTGGAACACCTTGATATCTGCAGCTTCGTGCCAGGTCCATACATTTTTCACCCAACCATTTTCGAGATAGTGACTCTTTATATTCTCTCCAGATACGAGCGCACCGTCATAATCCGATAGATTAAATTTATCCATTTCTTTGGGTGAAGTAGACGATCTGTGATGGGTGTCATGAAACAGTAACTTATAATCATGGTATTTTTTCAGGTAACCCAAAAGCTTAACCAGTTCCGGTTTATTCCATTCATGTACAATGACTAAATCAGCATTTTTTAACTCATCATAAAAATCATCCAGAGTGGTATAAAAATTGGTATGTAAGTAGGGGTAGTTATCATTGAAATTTTTGATCTCACCAATTCCTCTTTCCTTAATCCAGTTATTAAAACTCCAGCCGTCATGAGGTTCATATATTTTCACTTCGTGCCCTCTCGATATTAGCTCAGTAGATAACCCCCGTAAAAAATGTGCATTACTATGGTTCCAGTCCGAAATTAATGAGTGGTAAAAAAGTAGAATTTTCATACAGATAATGGGTTGGTTTTTGTTTGTCTTGGCGAGTTGCCTTGATCCCTGCCCGATCCTTGAACTTTTTGGTATAGCTCGATGTAATTTCTACCGAAATCATCAGGGGAATATTGTAATGCCCGCTCTCTCGCTTTCCTTGCGATAGATTTTAAATCTGATGGGTTTTGGATTAATTCCTGAATATGGTTTTGCAATTCCTGTAGATTGTCAGGATCTACGTATAAAGCAGCATCTCCCCATATTTCCCTTAGGCTTGGTATATCACCTAAAATTAGGGCACACTCAGAGAGTGCAGCATCTACTATGGAGAAGCCAAAAGGTTCATGACGGGCGAGCATCACAAAAATACTGGCTCTTGCAAAACACTCGGCCGCCATTGATGGCGAAAGATCACCAAGAAGTCTGAGATGCCCTGCCTCAATATGATTATCTGACGGTGAATCTCCCGCTACAAATACCGGCCAAAAGAGAGAATCTGCAATCCGGTTAAGTGCGGAAATATTATTGGTTTCATCACTGAGGCGACCCATACTGAAAATGACGGGCATTTTCTTTTTAGGATATAAATGTGGCGAACTTCTGACATTATAGATGACTTCAGTTTTTGTGAAAGGCCCATGATATTTACGAAGATCGTCCATTATTGCATTGCTCACTCCAACAACCATTTCCGCCCGCTGCACCCCCTCCTTTATCCGTTGTTGATCGTCATTCCAGCCATCCGGAGCAGGCTCCCCATTTACGGATTCCCACTGGGAATGAATACCGGTATGCACCACAATAAGCAGTGGATTCTGCCAGGACAATTTTCCATATTTATAATGATTTAGGTGGACGATATCCGGCTGCGTGGTTTCCTCTAACTGTAGCAACCATTTTCCAGTCTCCATACTAACTTTCCATAGGCCATCGGCTCGCTCAATTGAAACATTATTTTCGTGGATTTCTACGTTTGAAAGTTCAGAAGCCTCTTTTTGTTGACTATCGCTAAGCGGTTCACCTATAGTCGCAAGGTGCAACTGGGTATTATATTTTTCAAGAACTGAACATAATTCCATCGAATAAGCCCAGGTTCCATTTTGGGTATCGGTGGTCATCAGAATAGTATTTAGTGTATCCATAAACAGTGTGTCTAAGATTAAATCAAGCACCCGGAAATTCAGGGTAATTGGTTCTGTTTCGTTGTTAAGAGATTTTTTTGACACTTGTTATCCACGCTTTCGAATGCAATCTGAATATCCCCCGTAAGAAACCTGTGAGTAAAGCGGGGCGGGCAAAGAGTGCTCACGTGATCTTGCGATTGGAGCGAGCTTATATGGTCTTCGGCAGTATCAAAAATTCGTAGATATTCATATGCGGGCTCTCCAGTCGGTATCGGATAATTAAACCCACTTCGGTTTTTCCATATAGATATATGAGATGAATAGTCATCATTAGGTAAGAATAAACGGTTATCAATTCGATAAACCTTCATTTGGGCTGTGAAGTCAGCAGATGTCATTTCTCTTGTTTTATTTAATTAATACATCCCGCCATGAAAAACCGGTTATGGGATGATGTATCAGATTGCTTTTTACTCTCTAGTAAGCTGATAAATTTGTAATAACGCTTGGGTTAAATCTGTATACCTAAATAAAAAATCTGCATCTCTTGTGGCTATTACTGTTGTCTATCAAACAAAGTGAAAATTATCACTAAATCTAATCGTAGAATTAATTGCTAAACCTGTGTGGTAAAAATTATTACTTAATGGTTGAGGGTGATTGGATATAGATTATCCCTTTTATTTAAAAAGAAAAATGTTGGATAAATATGGGGTTGATTGATGGTTGCAGCTGAATTATTTATATAGAACAAGTGAGAGAAGAGAAAACTGAAATTAGATGACGAGAGAAAAAACCATGAGAAAATTCCCGCGTGTTAAAACCCCTGACTCCACACTAGATGCGGTAAAGAAAGGATATCTTTTTGTAACTGAAAAGTGCCGAAATCTTAAAACCGATATTTTCATCACTCGTTTATTGGGACGAAAAACTGTTTGTATGAGGGGAAATCAGGCCGCAGAAATGTTTTATAATACAGAGTATTTCGAACGCAAAAAGGTGGCACCTAACTTAGTGAAAGCCACACTATTTGGCCACGGTGGGGTTCAGGGGCTCGATGGTGCCAAACACAGACATCGTAAGCAACTGTTTATGTCGTTAATGGGCCGGGATGATATCATACATTTGGCAGAGCTTACAGTGGATAAATGGAGTGAGTATGCAGAAAAATGGGAGAATGAGATTGACGATATTATACTATTTGAAGAGGTAGAAAAACTGATATTCGAAGCCGTTTGTGAATGGACTGGAATTTCTCTTGAACGGAATGAAGTGAACTCACGGGCAAAAGATGTTGCTGCAATGATTGAGGGAGCAGGAAGTTTGGGGAAACGACACTGGAAAGGGAGGGCTGCACGAACAAGAACAGAGAAGTGGGTGGGGGATATAGTGAAGAAAATCAGGGCTGATGAAGACCATAATGGTGAAAGTAAGGTGTTGCAGAGATTTGCCTGGCACGAAGATTTAGAGGGAAATTTAATGGATAGTAATACAGTGGCAGTAGAGGTGATTAACATTATCAGGCCTACTGTTGCCATTGCACGATACGTTACATTTGCAGCTCACGCTCTTCACCAAAATCCCGACAGCCGAAAAAAAATTATGGACGAAGAGGAATATCTGACAAATTTTGTGCAGGAAGTCCGCCGGTATTATCCATTTTTTCCATTTGTAATGGCACGGGCTAAAAAGACGTTTAAATGGAAGGATTATAAATTCCGAAAAGGTCTGCGTGTTTTGCTTGATCTGTATGGAACAAACCACCATCCGTTTATCTGGGAAAATCCCGAAATGTTTAACCCCGATCGGTTTAAAGAAGTGGTTGCGGGAACCTACGACCTTATTCCGCAGGGGGGAGGGGATTATGACCAAAACCACCGCTGCGCAGGGGAGTGGATTACCATAAAACTACTAAAAGAGTCGGTGCGATTTCTTGCGGAAGCTATTCACTATAATATTCCTCCACAGGATTTAAGTATTGACCTATCAAGATTTCCAGCAATTCCTAAAAGCCGCTTTATCATTAAAAATGTAAGAAGGGATAAACAGAAGACCACCGTGGATAAGAATCTTGCGGATATAGTCCATTCTGAAAAGCAGATTAGTTAGAGTGATACTGCACCGTTAAGCGACTGTATTTTTTGCAAATGAAAGTTGCCCAGTTACTCACAAAGTTGTTTTTTACATCAGACAGAATTTCATTGTGGTAACTAATACCTTCTGTTTTTGATCTTATAACAACAATATCGGTATTGATACTGCCATTTTTGTCGATCACAAATCCATTCTCGGTAATGTTAACAGATCCCGGTTGGTAGGAGCCTTGCTCTGAATCATTTTGGTACATGGAAATGAGCCCGTGCCGGAGTAGGTTTTTATACAAGGGAGGGCTCTCATCAGGCAGTGAAATTTTTAAAACCCGTGCATCAACAAGGGTATCTACAGATCTTGTAATACTGTACAAATTAGACTTAAGAATGAACTTGCCGGATCTGTCATCCAATATCAGGTCCGGGTGCTGCGCAATTTCAAAATTCAGAACCCCGGCTTCCATTAGCGCAACAATCTTTTCAGCACTTTTTAAAGGGGGACCGAACGTTACGCGATTTAGTAGACCACGGAATGTATTGTCAAATTCCCGTTGCGACTCGGGAGTAAGACCGCTATTGGTGTACAAATTAGAAAATAAAGGGATAGCTTTTCGCCATACTGCAGTAACTGCCGCCCACGGACTGATGAACTCTCCTTTTCCTGCTTCTTTTATATAAAAGTTTAGCATGTCAAAGATATATTGATGGTATGATTCGGGCTCCAGGAAAATTTTATCACGTAGGGGGGATAAAAACAGATCCGGATCAAACCGCTTAGCTTTAGGGTAGGCGTTATGAAATTTATCAATCATTTGCTCTACCTCTTCGAATGATTCACAGGAATCTAAATCATCACTAAAGCCAAACCGTTTCATTTTTATATCATAAAACACAAAGTTCAATTCCTGCTTAATCAGGGGTAATAGTTGTTCTTCAAAATCTACTTTCCCTTTTGATTGTTCAGCGTAAATAGCCTCTTTTGTGAAAAACTTGAGGGGAGTATTGTTCCATTTACTTGGCTGTCGTGGAATCATGGGTAGCCCACTTCTTGAAAATGGATAGATGACTTTTGGCTCTCGTCCGGAGGGGAAATACATAAGTTTTTCAGTTCGCGTACTTCGAATAAACTCTCCCCCTTTACCTTCTGTTAATGCAAAAACGGTATCAATAAACGTAATCCCCAACCCTTTGGTGCCAATGGCTGAACCCGGTTTTATACTTAGAAAAGTAGACTCAGTTGGATAGATGTGGGGAATGTATTCTGTACGTTCATTTTTATTAGCGAATTCGAGTAAAATTTCATCTTGCTCAGTGAGCTGGTCAAGTGGATGTCCGGTAGCTAATAATACATGGTCATATCGGTCAGCGCCATCATGGATAATAGTATCATCGGTTTTTAATTTTACTCCATATTTTAGCCCGTCTTTGTACAGATCAATGACTTCCCCTACGATATATTTTCCATAAACATTATCGGGTAGATTTGATGCGATCAGTTCAAATCCATTTTTGAGATATCTGCCAACGGAAGCTCGATCCACATAATCTTCATCATCGAGTTGCAAGCCTTCTTTAAGGTGTAACCACTGGGTAAGTGGAAGAGGTCTGGAAATTACAGGCGGCGGGTTTTCATTTGTCCACATATTAATGTCGCCTGCCGGCTTGTTAGTAAGCAGATAAGATGGTTGATCTGTACGATATATTTCACCACCACCGAAAAATGTGGATCTATTGTAAATATGAATCTCTATTCTATCTGATGGGGGGTGGGCTTTAAACTGTGCGGCCAGGCGTTCAAACCCGTATAAGCCTTTGGGTCCGCCTCCTATAATTGCAATTTTATGAATTGTTGGGCTTTCTTCCATTTTGATGTTTAGACTTTTGTTTAATAATTAACCTAAACGTTCACTTTTTCAAGACCCGAAAATCTATATCTATTTGGTCACCGTTCTTTATGTATATAAAAGTAGGACAGTCACTCCCGATATCTCTTACACATGTTTCAAAAATAATTACAATTATCGTAACTAAAGAGATGTAGCAAGGGTTCTGCTATGGATAGTGGTTTCAGCTTTTGAAGGCTATTTACTAATTAATATATCCGAGCGTTGTTGTTGCGAAGGTGTTTTC
Source organism: Balneolaceae bacterium (assembly GCA_003555185.1). Taxonomy (GTDB): domain Bacteria; phylum Bacteroidota; class Rhodothermia; order Balneolales; family Balneolaceae; genus SW132. The sequence continues at coordinate 6,158 of PWFZ01000289.1, forward strand.
CAGTCTGCAATAGCAGTAATCAATCTGCAAAATTTCTTTTAGTCAATTTGTCTCTTTTTAAAATGGGTCATCTGTTAATGCAAATCTATCAAAAGACATCTCACCAAAAAATCAAAGAAAAACTGTCTGACGAGAGCCGGTATGGAAACTGCAACAAAGCCAAGCAGTAAATACCGGAGCGAGGAGTTTTTTCTTTGCGCCCTTTTTCCGTCTTCATATATGCGAAGGCGTTTCTTCTATGGATAATTTGTTCAACCTTAGATGATAAATCCTAAATGAGTCAATCCAGACGTTGTTGTTGCGAAGGTATACTTCGCGGTTTAACGGGGCTTTTTATTGTAGATCTACCAAAAGACATCTTCCCTCGTTCCGAAAACATCCCGGCCTATGATTCGTGGAGGCGGTCAGTATCCGGGGCGACCGAGACCCGGTTAGCTTAATCATGCCGGCCGTAAGTTCTGATCTACATTTTAGAGTAACGGTGATTGTTGAACTTTCTCCAACTCATGAGCAACTAGACCTTCGATTAAGTTGGGTCGACGGAGAACCCCGAGATACAGCCGGAGCGAAGCATCAGCCTTGATTTTTTGGTTCGTTTTTTATCAAGAAAAAATGAACGAGGAGTAAACAAAAGCATTCAATTTAGGTGAGCCTAGAAATGAAATCAACGCATCCCTTCCATGGATCAATTTATAGAAAACCCCTTCGTA
>PWFZ01000284.1 GCA_003555185.1 Balneolaceae bacterium
AGCGTTTTCAGGACGTCATTGGCGCCTCCGTTGATTTGTTGATTTGCAATGAGCAGGAAGCCAGAAACTATATTGGGAAAGACGACCTGATGGAAGTGCGCGAAGAGATGAAAAAAGATGCCAAGAAATTTGTGATCACGCAGGGAGAAAACGGAGCGATTATTTTTGATGGTGAAACCTTTATCGATATCGAACCCTACCCGGTGAAAGCAGTGGATACAAACGGTGCAGGTGATATGTTTGCCGGTGCGTTTCTATATGGAATTACCCACGGAATGGGTTTTGCCGGTGCAGGTAAACTGGCTAGTCTGGCAGGATCAAAAATTGTGGCCCAATATGGACCACGCCTGAAAACAAATGAAGTTCAGGAAATTTTAGAGGACTTTTCATAAAGGCAAATCGATCAAATTATGACAAAACCTGAAACGATTTTCATTGCCTCCGGAAATCCACATAAAATTGAGGAGCTCCGTCAGGTATTACAACCGATGGGCATTGAGCTGAAATCCACACAGGACTTTCCTGATGCTGAGGAAGTAGAAGAGGATCAGCCTGATCTTGAAGGAAATGCCATGAAGAAGGCCCGGTTTTGGTTTCAAAAAACCGGACTTCCCTCTCTCGCCGATGATACCGGTTTGGAAGTCGATGCACTCGATGGCGCACCCGGTGTGTACTCTGCCCGCTATGCCGGTGATCAGGCCACTTATGAAGATAATGTCAATAAATTGCTGTCTGAACTACAAGGCAAGGAGAACAGGACCGCTCGCTTCAGAACCGTGGTGGCCTTTGTAACTCATAATGAGGAGCACCTTTTTGAGGGAGCTTGTGAAGGAAAGATCACCACAGAAAAAAGGGGAGAGAAAGGGTTCGGATACGATCCGGTTTTTCTGCCTGAGGAATATCAAAAAACATTCGCCGAACTCAGCAGCGACGAGAAAAACAGGATTAGTCACCGCGGTAGGGCTGTACAAAAGTTTTTGGAGTTTATTGGGTAGGAACCTCGCATAAGATGGCGCAAGTATTTACTTGTGCCCCTAATCAACGCATTTAACCTTATTCAATAAATTCCACATCCAAAAACACTTCTCCCTAGGTAGGCGCAAGGGTCTCTCCACTTGTGCCCCTTAATCAACGCAGCTAACTCAATTCACGCAATGGATGGCGCAAGTATCCACTTGTGCTCCCACTCAACGCTCCAACTCAATTCACTCAATTAATTCCACATCCAGAAATCCCTTCTCCCCAAAATAGTCTGTAGCACTACTATACAGCCAATGCTCAGGTTTGCTAACAAACCCGGCTTTGACGGGATTCATATGCAGATAGTTTAATTTTTGATCTAGCAATTCATTTGTGGATAATTCAATTGGATGATAATGTTGTTGCCAAAGTTGCCAACTATTATTGTTTTTGTTTCTCTTCCCGGTATTCTCCATCATCCATAAAATCCATTTTTTCCTGCTTTCTTGATGATTATTGATGATCTCTTTTTTCAAACTTTTGGAGGTGAATTTCTTGAAATCCCTCAGAATATCTTGAATAGGATTTTTTTTGTTCCAATGATTAAGTGAATATGGTTCGTCATAAAACACCATGCATGAATTATTAACCCTTTATTCTTTTGGCAGTAAATTATACTATCAATTAGGAGGTTAGCATAAATTGGGCGGGTAAAAAGATCTATCCAATGAACAACTGAAAAGCTTACAAAATGTGGTTTAGTCTGATCTTTTATCTTGTATTTTCGGCTCATACCATGAATTTGTTTTTATTTGTATGAACCTAAAAATGAAGAACCCTTACAGTTTTTATAAAATGAGGTAAAAGGAAGTTTTTGTTATTTTATTCGAGATTTGTCTCTTTGAAATGGGGGCACAAGTGGATACTTGCGCCATTTTATGCGGGGATGATTGCGCCATCCAAATTAAAATCTTGCGCCAACCATGTCGAAATTTAATTACTATCCTTGACACGTTGATTGGGGGCACAAGTGGATACTTGCGCCATTTTATGCGGGGGACGCTTGCGCCATCCAAATTAAAAATCTCGCGCCAACCATGTTTCGAAAATCAATTACTATCCTTGAAACGTTGATCGGGGGCACAAGTGAATACTTGCGCCATTTTATGCGAGGGGAGCGCTTCCAAACTTGATGTTCACTTTGAATCGACACCCGAATTCAGTTTATTACACAGGTTCTTAAATTGAAGCTCACAGCTCAAAACCGCTGATTACTAAATGACGTTTGCTCTCGGGTTTACCTTACTGGACGGAATTGTTATTGTTGTCTACCTGGCAGCAGTGGCAGTGTTTGGAATATGGTCAGCCGGCACGCAGAAGAATACTACAGACTACTTTTTAGGCGGACGTGACATGCCCTGGTGGGCCATCCTCTTTTCCGTTGTTGCTACTGAAACCAGTACCCTTACATTTATTAGTATTCCTGCTGTGGCTTATGGCGGAAACCTCACCTTTTTACAGCTCACTTTTGGTTATATTATTGGACGGGTTATAGTAGCCATCTGGTTTCTACCCGCGTATGTGAAAGGTGAATTAACCACGGCTTATCAGTATCTGGAGCAACGATTTGGCCCTGGAATGAGGAAAGCTGCAAGTTCAACATTTATCATTACCCGTCTTCTGGCTGATGGCGTTCGTCTGTTTGCCACAGCCATCCCGCTTGCTATCATTTTCCGTTTTGCCGGACTTTTTCCTGAATGGGGCGACGCCTCCGTTTACTTGCTTGCTATCTCTATCATTTCCGGCGTAACCCTGATCTATACCTTTCTTGGTGGAATTAAAGCGGTTATCTGGATGGATGTTGTTCAGATGGTAGTCTATATCGGTGGCGCACTATTTGCACTCTTTTTGATGATGGGCAAAATCACGGTCGGCATGCCCGAAATTCTGGCTACGCTCAATACGGATGATAAATTAATGATTTTTAACTGGGGCACAGACCTGACCTGGTCAGCCTTTTTTGCTGATCCCTACGTGTTTTGGGTTGCCATATTTGGTGGCGCCATTTTCTCCATTGCATCACACGGAACCGATCAATTAATTGTGCAGCGTTTATTAGCGGTGGGTAATTTACGTTCGAGTCAAAAAGCTCTGATCTGGAGTGGCATTGTAGCCAGTCTGCAGTTTGGCCTGTTCCTGGTTATAGGGTTGATGTTGTACATCTTCTATGGAGGGGCTTCTGTAGATGATCTGAGTCTTCGAACGACTGATGAAATTTTTGCCATGTTTATTGTCGATCATATGCCGATGGGTGTGGCCGGTTTAATTGTCGCATCCCTCTTTGCTGCAGCGATGAGTAGCTTAAGTTCATCACTGAATGCGTTGGCCTCATCAACCACTTACGACATCATTAAACCAATATATGGAGCTGGTTGGGATGATGCGAAAGACTTGTGGATTTCAAGAATGGTAACAATCGGGTGGGGAGTCTTACTCACCGGTTCTGCATTCCTGTTCACCTGGCTACAGCTTTCGGGGGAAAATCAGCCGGCAATCGTTGAACTTGGATTAGGTATTGCCTCGTATACCTATGGCGGGCTTTTAGGGATATTCCTGCTTGGAAGGCTCTTTGATAAGCCTGATAAGTCGGACGCAATGATTGGCTTTTTCAGTGGATTGATATCGTTACTCTTTTTGGTGGAAGGAGCGCTTCAGCAATTTCTGCCTGGAGACGGCCTCACCATTGCATGGCCACTTTATACATTTGTGGGAGCGGTTATTGTGATAGCCGTGGCGAATGCTTCTTATTATGTGAAGAGAATGATCAAGAAGTAGGGTTTGTACTAAACCCGGAACAGACCCTATAAAAGTCATCCCGGACTTGGTCCGGGATCTCAAAGTTTCGTAATCCGGGTTTGCTTCAGAATTCCCTGCCGTTGATAAGATTAGATCAAAAGATATCGCTCCACGGTTAAAAGATGAGCGGATCGGGGTCCGGTATGACGTAAAGATTTGACGGGTTCTTTCCCTAAATAGCAATTAAATAATGACTACCAAAAACATCAGTCCGGAAGCTGCTCTTCACTTGGGTTGATGAATTCCTTAATCAGGCTTTGAAGCTCTTCGATACCCATCCCGGTCTCTGCAGAACAGGGGATAATGGGAACTTCAATATTCATCTCAGACATCACATCTCGAATCTTCTTTTTTGATGTACCCAGTTTGTTGGTAGAAAGCTTATCGGCTTTCGATAATACCACGGCAAACGGTTTGTTATTTGTGGCCATCCAGTAGAAAAAATCTTCATCCAGCTTGGTGGGATCATGCCGGGCATCTACGAGGTGAATAATCAGCTGCAGGGTTTCACGTTCGAGTAGATAAGTTTGAATATCGCGTCCCCATCGCTGTCGCTCTTTTTTAGGAGCGCGTGCAAATCCAAAGCCGGGAAGATCAACAATGTAGAACTGATCTTTGATTTCGTAATAGTTCATCTGCTGGGTTTTCCCGGGCGTATTACTGGTCCGGGCCAGTTTACGCTTTTTGGTAATTTTGTTGATCAGAGATGATTTTCCAACATTCGATCGTCCTGCAAAACAAAATTCGGGTAGAGTTGGTTTGGGGCATTCATTTAATGAAGGTGCACCTGTAATGAATGTCGCTTGTTCAAAAGCCATTTTAAGTCTTAAATTTTGATTACAACGTAAGTGTTATTTCTACAAACCTGTCAGGTTTGGAGTAGAAATGCTAATTCTGAATATAAATTTCAAAACCTGACAGGTTTCTCCCCGCTTACCTACACAATTTCATTCTCTTCTTTTTCACTGCCAAATTCAACCGGCACCGGATAATCGCCGGTAAAACAGGCTGTGCAGTAGCCGTGATGGGAGTCGTTGGATTCTTTAACCGCCTCAACTAAGCCTTCGGCAGAGAGGTAACAAACGCTATCCACACCGATCTCTTCGGCAATAGCTACGGGGTCTCTGTTGAAACGATTTGCGATAAGCTCTTCCGGATCAGGAAAATCCATTCCATAAAAGCATGGATGCGTGATAGGGGGTGAACTTACTAAAAAGTGAATTTCCAAAGGGTTAGCTGCCCGAATCATCTCTACCAGATAGCGGGATGTGGTTCCACGCACAATAGAGTCATCCACAATAATGACGGGTCGTCCTTCAAGGACCCCTTTTACGGTATTAAACTTGGTTCGTACTTTCTGCTCTCGAGACTTTTGCCCGGGCGAAATAAACGTTCTTCCTACGTAGTGGTTTCGGATCAGACCGATATCATACTTACACTCAAGACCAGCTTTCTGACTTTCATGTGCATACCCAATAGCAGCAGTATTACTTGAATCGGGCACGGAGATCACAATCGGCTTTTTATCCGCATCGTAATTCTTGATAATCTTATCCAGTGGATGCTCTTTGGCTAAATGCTTCCCGAGATTTCGCCGGATTTTATCAACATTTTCGCCGAAAATTTTACTGTCGGGCCGTGAAAAATAGACATATTCGAAAATACACTGACTGCTGTCGGTTCCCTCTTGTTTATCAAGCGAGTAGGAGACAGGCTTCTGATTTTCTGTGGCTTCCCGATCAATTACTATCACTTCACCCGGCTCAATATCACGGATATATTCTGCCCCGATAATATCGAACGCACAGGTTTCACTGGCAACGGTATAGGCTCCGTCAATCTTGCCCAATGCAAGCGGACGGAATCCGTTAGGGTCGCGTACGGCAATGAGTTTATCATCGGTCAAAATTACCAGGCAATACGCCCCTTCAATTTGATGCAACGCATCCAGTATCTGGCCCATCTGGCTTTTCTCCCGACTGTGTGAAATCAAGTGGAGAATAAGCTCGGTATCGGATGTGCTTTGAAACAGAACGCCTTCCTCACGAAAACGATCTCGGAGCTCACGGGCGTTGGTCAGGTTTCCATTATGACCAATAGCCAGATTACCATTTTTGTGATGAACTCTGAACGGCTGAATATTCGCCGGATTTTTTGATGAACCTGACGTAGAATAGCGGTTGTGGCCAATGGAGTTCTCGCCTTTCAGTTCACGCTTAAAAATCTTGGAATCATCAAATACCGATAGCACAAGACCGAAGTCTTTATGCATGGGCATAACATCACGACCTTTTTTTTCATCAAAATAGGAGGTGACAATCCCGCAAGATTCCTGCCCCCTGTGCTGAAGCGCGTGGAGCCCGTAATAGGTGAGAAGGGCAGCGTCGGGATGGCTAAAAACACCAAAAATCCCGCAATAATCGTGTGGTTTATCTGACATGTCTGGTATAGCAGATCTGAAAAATTTCAATAAGATTTAAGATATGGAAATTGATGGTAAGTTGTCACCTTGTTCGCAAATGAGTATGGAAGATAATTGTCCGCATTGAAAATGAATTACTTGCATGGTTTTTTAATTAATGACTTTACATCTTTAAAATAAATTCACGGATCATTCGTATCTTATACTATGAACTCATCCAAAGTGCTCACATATACTCAGACCTTTTTCCGAATTGTATTGGCAGGTCTGCTTATCTTTGCCGGATATTTAAAAATTCAGGACAATACCGCACTTTTCGAAACGGTAGCTTACATGACCTGGGTCCCTTTGGGGATGAAATCCCTGGTAATTGATTTACTCCCTTATGTTGAAATAATAGTAGGGGGATTACTCCTTACCACCTTGGTCGATAAAGTGGCTATTCCAGCTACCGCACTGATTTATCTCTCCTTTTTTATATTTGCCATCTATGGATTTAGTACCGGAATTGAGGGGGATTGCGGGTGCTTTGGTGATTTGGGTGAGAACTCATTTCTAAACTCCATTTTGGGTAGCTCATTTGGCTGGCAAATGATGATTCGAAATGGAGTTTTTGTGGCAATGTC
>PWFZ01000213.1 GCA_003555185.1 Balneolaceae bacterium
ACCGGCTTTTGTTACTCTTTTATGCAGATCTTCGGGCCATTCATAACCGGTAGTACCCCAAACTGCAGGAATTTTCGCCTCCAAAAGAAGTTCAACGACATCTTCAGCTGAATTACCGGGTACAAAAATAATGGCAATATCTGTCTTTTTTAACTTTTCAATTGTAGCAGGTGATTCACTGTCAAATGGCACAGCATCCCGACCTAGTACATCAACAACTGCACTTCCTGTTTTTCCTGTTCCAATTACAGATACTTTCATTCTGTTGTTTCGTTCGTTTTTGATGTGATAAATTTTTTATGAAGAATCTGCACTACTTCTTCGGCCTGATCTTCCTTTACTAGAAAACATAGGTTATGTGAACTGGCACCATGGCAAATCAAGCGAATATTTATATCCTGAAGTGCCCCAAAAACCGGCCCACTCAAACCTGCTGTAGCGTGAAGATTATTGCCTACAAGCGCAATTAATGACAGATCCCGATCAATATTTACATCACTAAATGTTCTAAGTTCGGCAAGCACTTCTGGTGTAAGTTTGTTTTTTTCGGCAGATTGAATATCAGTGTCCAATGTTAATGAAACACTCACTTCACTGGTGGTAACCAGATCAACACTGATTTTGTACTTAGCCAGTACTTCGAACAGTCGTGCCAAATAACCGGAACGGTGCAACATATCCAGGCTGTGAACATTTAGCAGAGTTTGTTTTCTTCGAAGGCTAATGGCCCGAATAACCGGATTGCTTTTCGTCTCTTTTACAATCCATGTCCCCGGCAGTTCAGGATTCATACTCGACCCGACATAAACTTTGATTCGCTTTCTAATTGCCGGTTTTAGAGTTGCAGGGTGCAGCACCTTGGCTCCAAATACAGATAGCTCAGCGGCCTCATCAAAACTTATTTCCGTAATAGGCCGGGCATCTTTTACAATTCTCGGATCGGTCGTATACACTGCAGACACATCCGTCCAGATTTCCAGCACATCAGCTTCAATCGCTTCAGCATAAAGCGCTGCTGAATAATCACTTCCACCTCGTCCAAGCGTAGTAGTCACACCATTTTCTGTTGACCCAATAAACCCCTGTGTGATCAGGCAATGATTTTTAAATAGGGGTAACCACTTTCCTTTTGCCCGTTTGGCGATCTGATCAATATTTGGCTCAGCGCTACCGTGAGTATCATCAGTGATCATCACTTCGCGTGCATCTACCCACTTTGCACCGGCTACTTTTTCCTGCAGAATATTTGTGAAAATCGTTGAAGACAGTCGTTCTCCAAATGAGAGTATTTCATCCTGATCACCCGCAGTAATAGTTTTCCTTGAAGAGATATATGCTTCTAATTCATCAAGCAACGTCGTTACCCTTAAACGAACTTCATTTGAATTTTTCAGATCATCACATATTGCTGAATGTTTTGAGCGTAATTCATTTAGAAGAGCATCCTTTTCCACTCCAACCTGCGACTCACATATTTGTGTGAGCAGATTTGTAGTGCCGGATGTGGCACTCACTACAATAATTTTTTTATCGGGATCTTTTGCGATGATTTCAGCACAACGATGCATTGCTTCTGCATTCGCCATACTTGTTCCACCAAACTTTGCTACTTTAATTAAATCAGGCATTTTTCTTTTTTTATTTAGCCTTTTAACATAAGGATTTTTACACTTTTAATCAGAACCAAATCGTAGTTTCCGGTTGATTCCCGCTCCCTCAAACCGATTTTGGCTAATAAAAATTTCATGCTATTTGAAAGCGGTTTTTGGAAACCCCCTCTCTCTCTTTAGTTATCGTAATACTTATTACATTTCGTGAACAGTAAATATAGATTTCTGTAGGTTTTTTCTTATTTTAGATGTCTAGTGAGAAGGTGATCTACATATCACCCGCAATTAATTGAAAAGTTGAACCTAAATTTATTGGGTGATTATTTATGCCAAGCGGAAAGAAAAGAAAACGTGCAAAGATCGCAAAACATAAGCGTAAAAAGCGATTGAGAAAGAATCGTCACAAGAAGAAAAAGTAATCTCTCTTGATTATTTAGAAATTAAAAGGACACGCTTTGCGTGTCCTTTTTTTATTTATGCAGCATGTACTACAACGCTGTCATCAACAATTTCGATAATTTTTTTCGCTTTGTATAGTAAGTGGGCCAGTTTTCTATCTACAAAGTGATGAACTTCACAAAGACTCTTTAGATCTGACATTTCATATTGAAAATAGGAGATCAGGTTAATTGCCGTTAGGTATTTTCCATATTGATCACCATCAATCTCTAGATGCCAACGGGTTATGATGTCATCGGAAATAAGTAATTCATTTACTTTTTTACTTGCATCATCCATCCATTCGCCGGCCATTTGAATTCTATAGTTCGTTTCACCGTTAGATGTAGATGGCTGACAACGATCTTCTTTAAAGTGCCACGTCATCTCAACATCAATTACCGGGGTGACTTTAGTTTCCTTAAAGCGATCGGATTTTAAGACGGGGTGTTTATCAGTGCCTTCCAGTTTCTGGGCAAGTGCTGCTTCACGAAATCGATCCCAGTCAAAATTAATTGAAAGTGATTTTAAATAGTTGGTTGAATCGTTTAAATCTATAAATATTTCGAGCCCGGTGGCATTTATTTTGGTCTCTTCCCAGGTTCTAAATTTTGTTACATTTATATTTCTCTTGTTTAATGATCCGTTTATAATATTGGTAATCGATTGAAAAATCGGATATTCCATAAACTCCTCTTTTGGTTTCCTAAGATGTTTTTACTCTCTCTGTACTATGAATAACTTTTACACACTAATATATCTAACAGAGCACCTAAAATTCAAATGTTTAAATTCTTCATTTGATTTTAGCTACTCTCCGCATAAAAATGTCTGGGAATGTTATCTCAGTAGTGAAGATGGACCGTTCAGGCTAATTTTCAGTAGTCAAAGCAATGAAACTGCTCTTTTTGCTGATAAATACAGAGCCCCCAAAAAAAGTAACGTAACTAATTTTTTTGAATCTTTGTCAGGCTCAGCCATCACAGACGTATCTTTAGCTGAAAATGATCGTTTTATTACAATTGCTTTACAAGGCGGGGAAAAGTTGCTTTTTCAACTATTTGGCAATAGCCCAAATGTGTTTTTGATTAACAATGGAGAAATACTGGACTCATTTAAAAATCCGGATAAATGGATTGGTGAGAGCGAGCCTGAACCCAGAAAGCCGAAACAGCTTACTGATGTAAATCCAGATTGGAGCTCCAAGAAAGCGATCATAAAAACGGACACAAAATTTCCGCGTCAGTTGATACAGCCTGTAATTGATCATTACAATCTTGATGAAAAAACGGTTGAGGAAATCGTTGAGATCACAAAAAAACTTACCGACGCTTTGGAAAACAAACCGCAGTTTCGAATTCTTGAAAGCGGTCACCTTTGCTTGCTTCCACAGGAGTTGCTTCCGTTACCAAATCGAAAAGTTTTTGATAATTGTAACGATGCTGTTCGTTTCGCGTATTACAAAACATCAAAAGAACGTCGCCTTACATCCCGCTTTCAATCCATCAGGCCAAAGCTTGAACGCGAAATTAAAAAAGCGAAAAGTACCATTGCCCAGCTTGAACGCGCTGATAAGGCTCTTGAACGATCGGACAAATATGAGGAGTACGGCCATATTTTGATGGCAAATGCCCACGAGTCTGTAGACAGAGGAACCGAAAAAATTACACTTACCAATTTTTATGATAATAATTCACCCGTAGAAATAAAGATTAAGGGTGATTTATCACTGGCTGAAAATGCTCAGCACTATTACGAAAAATCGACAAAGGCTAAAACACGGGTAAAGGAATCCAAAAGAAGGCTAAAAACGATTCAATCTGACTTAGCAGCTCTCGAAGAGATTCATGAGTCCTTCCAGTCCCTTGAAAAAATTTATGAATTTGATGACTGGATGGATGAACACCGGGATCAATTAAATGAGCTTGGCGTACTCTCACAAAATCAACAAAAAGAAGTACTTCCTTTTCGAAGAGCAGAAATTGACGGGTACGAAATATGGATTGGCAAGAATGCGAAAAGCAATGACAAGCTAACTACCCGTGCCCACAAGGAAGATGTTTGGCTCCACGCCCGCGGTGTTGCAGGATCGCATGTGGTGATAAGAATGAACAACAACAAAGAGATGCCTCCCAAAAAAGTACTAATGAAAACCGCTGCTGTAGCTGCTTGGAATTCTAAAGCGCGGGGATCCAACCTTGCACCGGTAATTATCACCAAAAGAAAGTTTGTTAACAAACCAAAGGGTGCACCCGCCGGAGCGGTCAGGGTTCAAAAAGAGGACGTAGAGCTGGTTAAGCCCCAAAAAATAAACTCATGAGCGAATTTACCATATCTAAACCGATATTTTTATGCGGTATGATGGGATCCGGGAAAAGCACCATTGGAAAGCGGTTGGCTGCAAGGCTAAACATCCCATTTAAAGACCTCGACGAGTTAATTGTTAAGCACGAATCAATGAGTATACCTGATATTTTTGCAACCAAAGGGGAAGAGTATTTCAGAACTATTGAACGATCACTGCTGATCAAGGAATCTCAAAATACAAAAGGCGTAATGGCATTGGGCGGTGGGTCTTTACAAAATCAGCAGTTAGTTGATCACTTAAAAATACATGGGTGGCTCATTTTTCTGAGGGTTCCTCAATCCGTACTTTTAAAGAGATTAAAATCAGGCCGGAATCGCCCCATGTTGTCAGGCGTTAATATTGAAGAAAAAATTGACGGACTTTTAAAGGAACGGAGTTCTTTTTACGAACAGTCTGATATCTCGATTACGATTGGAACGGAATCGCATGGTAAGGTGGTAGATAATCTGATAAAGAAATTAAACATTTATGAAGGCTAATATATTAGTACAATCTTCTGCCAACACCTATTCTGTGTCGATAGGCCACTCTGTTTTGGAAACAGAAATAAAAGCATTTTTTGATGACTCTTCGGTTAGAGAGTGTTTTATTTTAATTGATGAAAATGTTGGAAAGCATCATGGAAAACGTCTGAAAAAGATTTTCGATAATGCTAAGATAGACTTCACATCTTTTGTGATTCCGGAAGGGGAAAAAAGCAAATCAATAGAGCAGTGGAGTCGTACACTCGACTTTTTGCTGCAAAACGGTGTTCGCAGAAATACGCCTCTCATTTCTATAGGAGGAGGAATAACAGGTGATCTGGCAGGATTTGTAGCCGCGTCTGTGTTACGGGGAATTCCACTGATTCAGGTACCCACCACAGTGTTGGCTATGGTCGATAGTTCCGTGGGCGGGAAAACCGGCATTAATCATCAAACCGGCAAAAATTTAATTGGGGCATTCTATCAACCCCAAAAAGTAATTGCTGATATTGAATTTTTAGAATCCCTTCCCCGAAAAGAATGGATCAACGGATTAAGTGAAATATTGAAATACGGAGCCATTAGCGACTCTACAATCATAGAAAGGTCCTCCATATTTTTTGAAGAAGACATACATTCAATAGAAAAGGACTCTCTGATACGGCTTATAGAAGATTGCGTTTCTGTTAAGGCAGACATCGTAAAAAAGGATGAGTTTGAAGGAGGTGTACGAGCCTATCTTAATTTTGGGCATACATTTGCGCATGCCCTGGAAAAAGCTACCAATTTCGATGAAATCAGTCATGGAGAAGCTGTATTTTTAGGAATGCTGGCCGCAATAAACTTATCAAAAAGCTTGGGGTATACAATTGATGATGCCCCCCTCAAAAAATTTCGTCCTCTTTATAATTTTAATATCAATGCTGAAGCATTAGATACAGACACTTTAATTCAGTACATGAAATCTGATAAAAAGATGATTGATAGTGATATCCGCTTTATTTTATTGGACGGTTGGCAACATCCTGTTGTTAAAACAGTTAATGAACAAGAGCTTATCTCAAAAGCCTGGCTCTACCTTATTCACGAGCTTTAAATAACTATCTGCTTTGATTCTACGCTGGGTATATAAACTTTGGAACTTTTTACTTAAAACTATCGGCATTCTGCTGATAGTAGTAACCGTTTTGGCCGGTCTTCTCTTTGTCGCTTTGCAACTTCCGCAAAGTAAAGAGTATGTTAAAAATGAGTTAATAAGCACCTTTAACAACCAGTTCGAAGGGAATTTACAGGTAGAAAGAATTGGCGGCTTTATCCCCTTTCAGGTTGACTTGCACAATGTTGCCCTATTTTCTGATCCAGACCAATCTTCAGCTGCACTTGCATTGGACAAAGTAGAATTATCCATAAATCCCTGGGCACTTCTTCAGAGAAACATTGAAATCTATTCACTTAATCTATATCAACCCAGTGCCAGCCTTTATCAAATTGATGATGAACTAAATGTAGGCAAGGTTTTTAATGAACGTGCAAGCTCACCTGTAACCTCAACCCGGGGAGCATCTAACCTGCTCTATCGATTTGATGTTTATGTGCCGGCAATCACTATTATTGATGGAAGTATTCACTTTGATAGTTCTATCGAAATCCCGGAAGAGCTTGGGTTTTCCTCCCCCAACTCAATCAACGATATTGAGTCTGAAATTTTAATTGAAAGTACTGAGCGTCAGTTTTTAGTGGATATTTTAAATTTTCAAGCCAATGTACCATCAGAGTCTATTGGAGATATCCGGCTGAGTGGTCAGCTTTTTAATGACGGACATTTTCTGGAGCTAAATGGCATCCGGTTTCGTAATAATTCAGCAAGTGTTGGTTTTTCTGCCGAAGCATTTCCCGTCGATCTTTTTGCGCCGGATTTGAGATCACAGTTCGAAGCGGCCAATTTTATGATGAATGTTGACCAATCAA
>PWFZ01000160.1 GCA_003555185.1 Balneolaceae bacterium
TACAGGATAACCGACTTGTTATTTTAACGGATGTAGAACGAAGTGGAAATGCCCCTTTTATAGGAAGCGTACGAACACGGGTTACAGGGCCGAACGGAAATGTAGTGGATGAACGACGTTCTTCTACGTCAGTTTACTTTCGCAACAACCAAAAAGTAGAATTTCAAGCGGCTGACTGGCCATCAGGTCAATATAGTGTTGAAACGTCGTTTGAGTCACAAAGAAATGATATTTCATCCAGGCATCTGATTCAGATCCCCGGTGTGACTGAACGTACAACGTTTACTATTGAGTGAAACAAAGATGCATCCTGATACCCATAATTCTGTTTGGTTTATTGTTATCGGGTATCCATGAAAAAGCCATTGCTCAGGAATCATATTCTGAGCAGGAAGTTCTGCTTCAGTTTCGCTATCAGGGTGCAGTGAATATTTATGCATCTACCATCTACGTTGATGATCAATTCTACCTCTCCATCTCTGAGTTTTTTAATGCCCTTCGAATTGATTATCAAATTGACACCGGAAATCTTCTTGTAACCGGTCAGTATCTTAATAAGGGCCGATACACGATAGATTTTCAAAATCGTCGTGCCACCCTGGATGGACGTACTGTCGAGTTAACAGCCGATGACTTCATCACATCAGATATCGGTTTCTATATCACACCGAAGAAACTGGATGAACTGTTTGGATTAAATTTTACGGTTGATTTCAGTAATCTGGCCATCACGCTCCAAACAGATGACACGATGCCCATTATTGCACAAAGGGAAAGAGAGCGTCAACGCGAACGTGTCAGCCGAACACAAAGGGATCTTTACCGAACCTTCTACCCCCTGCAATACGACAGGCAAAAAAACAGGTTCCGGGCCGGATTTGTTGATTACAATCTTACCGGTAACTATTCCGGTGGGAGCAACAGTTTTTTGTTTAACACATCCTTTGGTTCCGAATTAGCGGGTGGTGATTTGCAGGGGTCTGTATTTGGTAATATTTCAGAAACCTCCACATCCTTACGTTCCTCAAATTTGCGGTGGCGCTATGGAATTCGTGATAATGATTACATCAGCAGGGTCATTGTGGGTCAGACCACAGCAAGGGGACTTTCTCCGGTAGCTTACACCGGTGTTCAAATTTCTAATGAACCCATTGAACCTCGTTTTCTCTACGATCAAACCGTTTTTTCCGGTTCGGTTGAACCCGATTCTGAAGTAGAGCTCTACCGCAACAATACACTGGTCGATTTCCAGCAGGCAGATGCTGCCGGTGATTACAGGTTTGTCGTTCCTTTAACGTACGGAACGTCTTCATACAGTATCCGAACCTATAGTCCAACCGGACAAATGTCAGAGCGTGAAGCCCGTATTCAGGTTCCGTTCAACTTTCTTCCACCCGGTGAAATAAACTATACCGTTGATGCCGGCCGGCTCGACAATCCATTATCAGGTTCTTTAAATCGTGGATTCATTACCAAAGGGAATGTAGCAAGCGGATTAACCAACTGGCTGACAGCACAAGGGGGTGTTGAATATTTTGAAGATTTTCATACAACCCTGCCTACATTTTCAGCAGGACTCTCTTCCCGGTTTCTTACAAACTATCTGGTATCTCTTGAAGCAGCGAATGATGCCTTTTACAGGGCTAATCTAAGCGTGATTTACCCGTCAGCTGCCAGTATCAGCACAGAGTACACACATTTTAACCGTCAGGGAGGAATTTATAATCCCGGTAGAAATGTGTCGCGCTTCCGGGCGAATGTATTCACTCCCTTTTCAATCGGTGATTTCCCCCTCTTTTTTCGATGGTCATTTACCAGTGAAGAACGAGAAACCAACAGAGTGAATCGATACCGGGTTGACTTAAATACTCGAATTGCTCGTGCAAATATTCGTTTGGGGTATCGTGACAGTCAGATTGGCATGTTAAACTTCGAGGCAAGCCCTACAGCTCGCATATCCGGTTCTGCAACGTACACCCTGTCCCGGTCCCGAAGCCTCCCCACAATCATTCGTGGAGTATTTACCCGGGCACAGCTTAGCTACGTACCCTCTCTGAAAAAAGTCGAGGATCTGGAATTTCAGCTTAGTAGAAATTTTATGCGGCAAGGACGTTTTCAGGCCTCAGCAGGACGAAATTTTATCGGGGATTTTAACTTTTTCAGGTTTGGACTTACGTTTGATTTAAATCGGGTACGAAGCAGCTCAACGCTTCGGTCAACCCGTGGTAATGTGATTGCAACGCAGAGTATTCGTGGATCTGCCGGGTACGATTCTCAAAATCAAAACGTCCTTTATTCAAACCGGCAACAGGTTGGACGTTCCGGTGTAGCAGTCCGAATGTTTGTCGACAACAATAATTCCGGCACATTTAATGAAGGAGACGAACTTATTGCTGAATCAGCTGTACGTGTAGAAAGAGCAGGTGGCCGCACAGAACTTAAAAATGGAATTAATTACATTTCCCAGCTGCAGCCATACCGCCAATACAACCTTACCATTAATAAGTCTGCTATTTCAAACCCATTATTGATTCCCAGTGCCGGTAATTTCTCTATTATTACGGATCCTAATCAGTATAAATCCATTGATATTCCATTTTACACCTCAGGTATTGTTGATGGACGGGTCAACCGAACCGTGAATGGAGAGTTACAAGGTGTTGGAGGTTTAAGACTGTTTCTTACTCAGATTAATACGCCTGAGGGAATGACACCTCACACAGAAGAACTTCGTACGTTTTCTGACGGAAGCTTTTATGGATATGAAATTCCTCCCGGAGATTATGAGCTTGAACCTCAATCATCACAGCTGGAATTTCTGAATCTGACTGCCAACCCTGAAAAACTACTATTTACTATTGAAGCATTGGCTGAAGGAGATATAAAAGAAGGATTGGAAATACAGTTGGTTACAGAAGAAGAGAGCTTTTCACATGAAGAATCTCCTGAGGATACTGCAACAAGCGGTGATGATAGAGCTCCGGTAGTTGAACATCTCTTACCTGCGTACGAACGTTATTCCTTATATGTTGATTTGACACTTAGACACCTGATAGATGCTCAAAATGCTTTTTACGGGGGTGAATATGCAGAGGCAATTGAATTAATTAATCAGTCTTTGGAAATGTTTGAAACAGCTCAGGCTTATTCTCTAAAAGGTAGCATTTATTATTTACTTGGTTATAGAATGGAAGCCCAGCGTAATTGGCAGTTAGCATTAAGAGCCAACCCGAACATTCTTATTCCGGATGAAGACGTGCTGGATCGAATAATATTAAGTTTTTAATACTTTAAATCTCCATATTCTTACGTTTAAATAAAGGCTATGCTCAACAACTACATTAAAGAAAAAAACTAATGAACTACTTTTCAGGATTCAGATGTAAAATAAGTCTATCTGTTCTGGTTTTAATGTTTCTGCTAAACACATCAACTACTTTTGCTCAGTCGCAATCAACGGAGATTCAGATCATTCAAATCGAGCAAAATTATGATGCCCATATAAGCAGTATGTTATCGAATCATTTTGATTACGAGTCATTCATTGTGAATGTGGCTGTTGACACTGAAATGGTAGATATAGTAACAGGGTCAACCAGGGACCAGATTATTCGAGAACCCAGGGGAAATATTACGATACCGGGGCTCCCCTTTGTACCGGATGAACATATCCGACCCGAACAGCGAATGCAGACGGAAACAGTAACCCGGGAGACCACCTCAAAAACTCTGAATCTGGTCAATATAAATGTGAGCATACTTGTAGATACATCCTATTCAGATCAACAGATCGAGTTTATGAATCTGCTCACAAATATTGCGGCAAAGACCGATCCGGACCGGGGTGACATTGTAGATATCAACCGCATTCCAATTCCCGGATATGAAAGAGTGACTACGGACAAACACCCCGAAAGTGAAGAGTCGAACCTTTTTGCGCTTTTCAATCGCTACATACCGGGTTTGTTATTATTCTTATTTATACTGCTATTTGTTGGTAATCGATTTCATAGCTCATCAAAGAATGACTGATTCAAAAACAAAAGCACCTGAATTGAAACGCGAATCCGGGAACAATATCGCGATCTCAATTGGTCGTCACATATCACTTAGCTCACTCATCACAGTGATCATTCTTACGATAACCGGTTGTAGTTCATCCGTTGTGGTCACAGAATCTCAGGAGACACAACCTGAAACCTCCACGGAGTCATTGAATAAAGAAGTTCCTGAAGAACATATAGAAGAATTGAATTCTGAAGCTGCAGATCAATCGGAGATAGACCGTCAAAATGAAGTAGCAGAAAGAGAGTTGGAAATGCGATTTCAGCAAGAAGCCAATAATCTGACACACTTATATATTTCAGCTCAGCAGTTATTTTATAATGGGAATAGCGAACAAGCTTTAATATTTATTCAGCAAGCAAATGATATACGTGACAATGCTGATATCAGAGCCTTCAAGGGCAGTATCTATTTAAGTCTGGGAAATCGTGAAAAGTTTGAAGAGAATTGGAGAAAAGCATTAGAACTCGATAAAAATGTTCCTGTACCGTCTACTCTCTCTGTACAAAGAGAACTGCAAAATCTTGGTTTAATTGAATAATCATGGCCAATGATTTTAACAAGCTTGGATACCGTTGAACGACTATCAGTGCATCTGAATGGAGATATCTGGCACCTGGTCTATTACAGATATTGAATAGTTGCTACTTTTTTTCCTGAATAATGTCCTTCACTAATCGTTTTCCCTTCAGTTTTACCGGTCACTTCAAAAGTAATAGAACCATCATTATTGTTTCTTTGATGTACATCGGTTGATAGCTCAACTGATGAAGTTCCATTTGAGAGGTTTAATTCATTATCCATTTCGCTAATCATTTCCACACCATCGGGTAGTGAAACAGAAAAGTCTCCGACTTGAATATCATAATCATTACCCTCATTAAACTTTTCCCATCCTTCTTCTAGTTGATTTGAGCTATTCAGTGCTATAGAGCTTCCACTTACAACTTCAACTCTTACATCCATAACAGCGGTAGAACTATTTTGAGCGTAAAGTTCTGTTGCTGATAGGATCAGAAAGGCGGCAATTGCATATTTAATTAAATTCTTCATGACCAACCCTCCCACTTTTTATGTTTATGTCTGATTGGCTGAGATCAATATATTAGAATATTCTAATATTAGAAAGCTCTAATGTTAAGGCAAGAATAAAACTCTCCTGATTATGTGCCTAAGCCACTGATATAAGGGTTTTTACAAACATTAGAATTTTACCAAACAAAAAAAGCCTTAGGAAATCCTAAGGCTTTTTGAATAATTGCCGGTAAAAAGTGTAGTTCTAGAGAAGCATCGAGAGTGGATTTTCGAGCATTTGTCTAAGAGTATTGAGGAACTGGGCAGCTTTTGCTCCATCAACTACTCTGTGATCACTGCTGAGCGTTACTTTCATTCGTTTCCCCGGAACCACTTCTCCATTTTTCACAACCGGGACGTCGCGAATAGCTCCTACCGCAAGAATACAGGCATTCGGCGGATTGATAATCGCCGTAAACTCTTCAATTCCAAACATTCCCAGGTTACTGATGGTAAAAGTACTTCCTTCCATCTGTTCAGGCTGAAGCTTTCTGTCTTTTGCAAGTCCCGCAAGTTCTCTGGTCTCTGAAGCAATTTGACGAAGATTCTTTTTATCGGCATGTTTTAGTACCGGCGTCATCAGTCCTTCGTCAATTGCGACAGCAACGGCTACATTTACGTCTCCGTGCCGTCGAATCACATCATCCATCCAAGATGTGTTAATATCAGGATGGCGGCGTAGCGCAGCTGCTGATGCTTTAACCACAATGTCATTAAAGCTGATCTTCACATCGCTTACTTCGTTCAGCTTCGCACGAGCCTCCATTGCCTCTTCCATGTCGATATCTATCGTCTCATAGAAGTGAGGGTTTGTGAATTTACTTTCCGATAGCCTTCGCGCAATTGCTTTTCGCATTTGCGAAATCTTTACATCTTCAGATTCAGCCTGCTCGTAAGAAACAGCGGCGCCGGATGGTGCTTCTGAAGGTTTATAATCTTCAATATCTTTTTTAATGACTCTTCCTTCAGGACCTGAACCATCGACAGATGCAAGATCAATCCCTTTGTCTTCAGCCATTTTCCGGGCAAGAGGTGACGCTTTAATTCGACCGTCAGATTTCTCTTTTTCCGGTTTTTCTTTAGAAGCCTTCTTCCCTTCCTTGCCGTTTAAGTCGCCAAGTATTGGATCAAACTCTTCTTTTTTACCGGAATCATCTTTCTCTTTTTTACCTTCTGATTTCTTGCCTGAATCCTTTGCCTCAGCCTTCTTCTCTTTTTCAGGCTCAGAATCACCATCCAATAAATCGCTAATATCTTCTCCTTCTTCACCAATAATGGCCATTGTACCACCCAATGGAACGGCAGATCCTTCTTCAACGAGAATTTTTAGAATAGTCCCTGAATCGAAAACTTCCACTTCCATGGTAGCCTTATCGGTTTCCACCTCAGCGATCACATCACCGGAAGAGACTTTATCTCCCTCTTTTACATTCCATTTAGCGATAACACCTTCTTCCATGGTGTCGCTCAGCTTTGGCATTTCAATTTTTTCGGCCATAATTGATTACGTTGTCTTGTTATTTTTAAATTTCTTACGTGATATGAATCACTATCTGTAGGTTACGGAATTTACAGCTTCAATTATATTTTTCGCATCCGGCAACCACAGATCAAAAAGCGGTTTGGAGAACGGAGCGTTCACATCAGGCAAGGTTACCCGTTGTACTGGTGCATCCA
>PWFZ01000246.1 GCA_003555185.1 Balneolaceae bacterium
CACTGATGGTGGGTTCTGGGCTTGGAGCAGAAAATGGAATTCTAATCCGGCGCGGGGAAGCAATTCAACGATTGCAGGAAGTAACGACTATTGTATTCGATAAAACCGGGACTCTGACAAAAGGAACTCCGGAGGTCACAGATTTTGTCACGTTTAATTCAACGGATAAACAGGGTTTACTGAAAAAAGTGTCTGCCGTTGAAAATCTTTCGGAGCACCCACTAAGCAGGGCCATTACAAATTATTCAAATGCTCAAAATGGTGTGGATGTCAAAAAATTCAAGTCGTACACAGGAATGGGAGTGAAAGGGGAAGTTAAAGATGATATTGTACTTGCTGGAAATCGTGCATTGCTTGAAAAATATTCAATTGAGATAAACTCAGAAGTTATTCAGTGGGTTTCTGAACTTGAAAACGAAGGTAAAACAACTATTTATATGGTTGTGAATAACTCCATTGAAGGAATCGTAGCAATTAAGGATACACTTAAGGATGACTCTATTGAAGCAATCAAAGATATAAAGCAAATGGGGTTTAAAACGGTGATGCTTACAGGAGACCAAAAAGGAGTTGCAAAGGCCATTGCCAGCCAGCTTCAGATGACGGATTATTTTGCAGAAGTTAAGCCGGATGAGAAAGAAGCAAAAATTAAAGAGCTACAAAAAAAAGGAGAGGTGGTTGCAATGGTCGGAGATGGAATTAATGATGCTCCGGCGCTCTCATCGGCAGATGTGGGTATTGCCCTTGGAACAGGTACAGATATTGCTATTGAATCAGGCTCTATCATTTTGATAAATGGCGAGTTAAAAGGAGTATTGAAAGCTATAACGCTGAGTAGAGCGACAATGAAAAAAATTCGGCAAAATTTGTTTTGGGCATTCATCTACAATATTGTGATGATACCGGCTGCAATTGTTGGTTGGATGCACCCCGTGCTGGCAGAAGTTGCAATGGCTATGAGTTCAATAAGTGTCGTAAGTAATTCGAAAACCCTTCAAAAGAAAAAGTTGGGGAAATAATTATTACGAAACTGAATTTTAATGTAACATTTCTCAAAAGCTTTACTCTTTAATAGTACAGTTCAAAATGCACTGTGCTCAAAATTAATTATTTTGTGGATAACTTGATGTTAATCACAATAATAATTACCTATAGAGTCTCAAATCTCAAGCTCAAGAAACGTGTCAGTTCTCAGATGAAAAATTGGAAAACATTACTTTTTAAAATTGCCCTGCTTGTTGTGATTGCTATCGTTATTACCACCGGATAAATATCTTTTTATGCTCATTGATTTATTCATACGGATTGATAAATTGTAGTCACACTTTATTTATTATCAATGAGTAACGATCAAATTTCTTTTAGCAATAACAAGCTTCTATTTTTTGAATCAGTCGTAGAGCACTCCTTTGATGGATGTGTAATTTGCGATCACTCCGAAGAGGAGATAGGTGCGGTTTTTGCGAATAAGTCTTTCTATGAAATTACTGGATTTACGTACGAGGATATCGTCGGGAAAGCACCTTTTCTAACCCATATAAGGCAACAGAATTCGGAACTATATGAAGTTTTGGTTCAGGAACTTCGTAACGGAAATTCAATTCGAAAAGAACTTCTGCTCTTTCGTAAAGATGGTACGCCATTCTGGGCTGACTCTAACTTTGTGCCAATTAAACTCGATGGGGATTCCACCCAGTATCACGTGGAAATATACCATGAGATAACTCATCGAAAGAAAAAAGAGGTGGAGCTACAGGATGCTTTGGAAATTGCAGAAAGTTCAAAAAAAACCAAAGAACGTTTTCTGGGAAATATGAGTCACGAAATCCGAACTCCCATTTCCGGTGTGCTTGGAATGGCCCAGCTCCTGCAAAGTACAGGATTAACCGTCGAACAAAAAGAGTATGTTGACTCAATTAAATTATCTGCAGAAAACTTGTTGTTGATAATTAATGATATTCTGGAGTTCAATAAAGTAACTACCGGTGATATTGAAATTGATCATAAACCATTTCCGCTTGCTAAAAGCTTTTCAGATGTAAAAAAAGAGGTGGAAAATCGTGCTTCAGAAAAGAATCTTTCGCTGGAGTTTTATATTGATGATTCACTTCCTGAACAGGTACTTGGAGATGGAGGCAAATTAAAACAGGTATTGATACATCTGCTGGATAACGCCATAAAATTTACCAATGAAGGTAGCATCAAGTTGCACGCTTATGAACTAAGATCCACTGAAGATGAAGTTACGGTTCAAGTAAAGGTTTTGGATTCAGGTATTGGAATTCCTGAGGAACATCTGGGTACTATTTTTGACAGTTTTAATCAAGCTTCGAAGGTGACCACACATAAATTTGGGGGTACAGGTTTAGGGCTTTCAATTGCTTATAAACTAATAACTCAATTGGAAGGTGAAATTGAGGTAGAGAGTAAGGAGAACGAGGGAACAACGGTTACAATCGAACTCCCATTTGAGTTCGTAAAAGAATCCGCTGAAGAATCTATTGCTGAGCGAACGTTGCAGGATGAAGAGGAATCCTTAAAGGGACGACGTATTTTGGTGGTCGATGATCATCCAATTAATAGAAAAATCATCTCCGGAATGCTGGGAAAAATAGGTGTAGAAATTATTGAAGCTGAGTGCGGTGAAGATGCTCTTCAGTTTTTGGAAGAGAAAGGACCCTTTGAAGTTATCTTAATGGATGTTCATATGCCGGGAATTGGAGGCTTAGCCGCTACCAGAAAAATCAAGTCCTCTGAAGACCCAACTATATCCGATCTTCCTATTATTGCGATTACAGCATCCGTGCTCGACCGAGATGTAGAAGAATGCAAAAGTGCCGGGATGGACGATTTTATTGCAAAACCGTTTACCTATAAAAATTTAGTAAAAAAAATCAGCGCTACACTATTTAGAAAACAAGATCATAAAACAACATTCGATTCTATTAGCCAAACTTCAAAAGGTGAAATGGTGATTGATCTGACATCTCTGAAAGAGATGACAGGTGGAGATCCGGAATTAATGAAAGAGATGCTCGAAATTTTTCTTTCTAAAACTCCAGAGTTAATTGAACAGCTGGAAAAAGAGTTTAATGAAAAAAATTACAGTGTTATGAGTACTGTAGCCCATACCATGAAGCCCACATTTTCCTACGTAGGAATTCAAAAAGGGCATGATTTATCACTAAAAATTGAAGAGTTTTCTGAAGAGTCTGATAAAAAGGAGACTCTGAAGACAAATGTTGAAGAACTAAAAAAAGTTGTTTCCGCGTCTGTAATTCAGCTTCAAAAAGTTTATAAAGGGTTGTAAAGCATTTCTACGTGTGGGATTCCATCTACATCGTACGGTTTTGAGGTGGTTTTAAACCCCAATTCATAATAAAAATTTTCAAGATGTGACTGTGCCTCAATCCGAATAGAATCATATCCGTTCTCAAGCACTGATTTTATCCCTCGCTTAACTAAGCTGCGACCCATACCCAAACCTCTGTGAGATGCATTTATAATAATTCGTCCAAGCGATACCTCCTCGAATTTTTTCCCTGCAGGCACAATTCGTAAATAACCTATCAATTCATTTTCAATAAGCAAAAGAAGATGCTCAGAATGAGGGTCCAGTTCGTCAATATCGGGGTAGATACAATCCTGCTCGATGATGAAAATTTCTTGTCGTAGTTTTAAAGCTGAATAAAGATGTTCAGGAGTGAATTGGCTTAGGGATTCATAATGTATCCAGTTCATAAATAAAGAAAACTTTTTTGCTAGAATTTCGTAGAGAAGGGAAAATAAACATAATCACGGACGACATGTTAAAAATTCTTCTCATTAATAGTTTTGTCATTTTCTTTGGAGCCCAAATACTTCGTGGGGTAGAAATTAAGAGCTACTTTACGGCATTGGGAGTTGCAATTCTTTTGGGCTTAATCAATATGCTAATCAAGCCTGTAATTGTAATACTCACCCTTCCTGTTACTATTCTTACTCTTGGCCTGTTTATCCTTGTTATAAATGCGTGGATATTGATGGTTATTGATAAATTTGTAGACGGTTTATCAATAAAAAACTTTTGGTGGGCTGTGCTTTACGGAATTCTCATCTCTGTTCTCAATGGTATACTTTTGAAACTATTCTAATTCCTGCAGGTTTATATAATCGCTAAATTGGTTATTTTTTTCTGTATTTTCATTTGCATTAAATCTATTCAACGTTGTATAGACGCATTTTATATGTCTGCAACGAACTATTCCACAGCAAATGCTTACAAAAAAAGTTGCGATTTTAAATGAATCAGGTCTGCATGCCAGACCTTCATCTGAGTTGGTGAAGGTGGCTTCGAAGTTCAAGTCAGACTTTTTTATTGAGATGTATGGATATAGAATAAATGGAAAAAGTATCTTAGGAATTATGACACTTGCTGCTGAACATGGCGCAGAAATGGAGCTAATTGTGGAAGGCCCCGATGAGGAAGATGCAATGAGGGAAATTAGTCAATTGATTGAAAATAAATTTGTTACAGAATGACTCATGTTAAAGAGCAGACCGGTACATCAATAACCTTAACGGGGATTGCTGCGTCCGGTGGAATTGGAGGCGGTAGGGCATGGGTGTTGCCTACTTCAAGTACTACGGTAAAACCCGAAAAAATTTCGCATGATGACGCTAAAAAAGAGTTGGCAAAATTGGATGCTGCTGTAAAGCATGTGATCAGTGAGTTCGATCACCTGAAATCGATCTCTAAAGACGATGAAGTCAACCAGATTCTGGATACTCAAATTCAGGTGCTGTACGATCCTCAACTTTTGGAAGATATTCACATAAAAATTTCCAAACAGCTTTTTGGTGCCGAATATGCCATTTTTGAGTCATTCAACAAGTATATAGAACTACTGGATGAGTCGGGTGTTGACTGGGCAAAAGAGCGAATGATTGATATCGTATCAATTCGTGATCAACTCATTAAAACAATAAAGAATAATGGCGAAGAATTATTAATTGCAGAGAACTCTGTGATATTTGCCCATGATGTTTCTCCAACTGAGATAATTCAATTAAGCAGACAGAATATTTCCGGATTAGTAATGCAGAAAGGGGGACTTACATCTCATGCCGTAATTCTAGCACAGTCATTAAATATTCCATGTGTGATTAGTGCTGACTGGACTATGCATGATCCGGAGGGTTTTACCATGGTGTTGATGGATGGGGATAGTGGTGAAATAATTCTGAATCCATCTAATGATGAGAAATCCCTTTTTGATAAACGGAAGACAGAACAGGAAGAGATAAGAGCTGAAACTATGATTTGGGCGGCTAAACCTGACCAAACAAATTGTGGATCATCATTTACAATTCAGGCGAATATTGAGTTTTTAAACGAATTACCCAGACTAAAAACTCATGGGGCAAAGGGTGTGGGTTTATTAAGAACTGAGACAATTCTATTTCAATCCAAAAATTTTGATGTTGATAATCAAATAGAGTTTTATCGCTCTGTTATGGATGCTGCTGACAACAAAACTGTAACCATTCGTTTATTTGATGCCGGAGGTGATAAACTTCTGGATGATTATGAAGCAGAGGCAAATCCCTTTTTGGGATGGAGAGGAATTCGGATGTTACTTGATAAACCTGATCTTTTAGATCAACAACTGGAAGCTATTTTAAGAGTTTCAGGAGACTATCCAGGAAAGCTAAAAATATTGGTACCCATGGTGTCCCGCCTTGAAGAAATTGATGAAATTAAACAGGCTATTCATCGCGTGGAACGACTATTAGAAATCAAGAATATTACTTTCGACAAATCAATTCCTTTAGGGATAATGATAGAGGTGCCCAGCATTGCACTGATGGCAGAACATGCAGCCGAAAAAGTTGATTTCTTTAGTATTGGGACAAATGATTTAACTCAATATACACTTGCCGTAGATCGAGGTAATGAGCACATCTCAAAGCTTTATGAGCCATTAAGTCCAGCTGTGTGGAAGCTTATTGCAATGACAAAATCCGGTGCCGATAAAGCGGGAATTCCGGTAGCTGTTTGCGGGGAGATGGCATCGAGACCGGAGCTGGCAGCATGTTTTTTGGGAATGGGAATCACCGAGCTGAGTATGACCACTAATTCTATTCCGGGTGTGAAAGCCATTCTTTGTAACAGTTCAAAGTCAGAGCTTAAAAACCTTGCTGAAATAATTCTATCAATAAATGAAACTCATTTGATTAATTTGCATTTAAAAGAGTGGATGCAATCTAAAGGGTAAAAAGCAGTTACATTTAGGGAGATTGGTTTTAAAGATTCCTTTTCTTGAACCTGAAAACGTTTCCATACCTTAGTTTATTAATTATAGCGTATAATTACTATAATTATACTAATGACTAAGTCTGAAATTTCGGTAATTATAAAGGGTTTATACTGTTTTAGAATAAATTATTAGGTAACATTATATGTATTTAACTTAATTTAATTACTATGCTTCAGAAAAAATTTACGCCGAAACGAACTATTTGTAAGGTAACTTTTTCAATACCGGGCGAATGGGCTGATAAAGAAGTAGCCGTTGCAGGAGACTTTAATGAGTGGGACACCCGTTCAAACAAGCTTGAAAAGAGTGGAAATAATTGGGAAACACTTTTACGAGTTAAGCCGAATCAAAAATATCGTTTTAAATACTTTATAGATGGTGAGTATTGGGAAAATGATGATTCGGCGGACGCTTATGTAGCCAATGAATTTGGAACCGAAGACTCCTTGCTGGAAGTCGGAAATTAAGCCTATGACTTCGAAATTTGACATACAGA
>PWFZ01000209.1 GCA_003555185.1 Balneolaceae bacterium
CCTGTTTTTTACAAGTTGTTTGACGAACCTCATGCTTTCAAGCTGCTTTTTCACGACATCATCATGCTCGATATGCTTGAAAAAAGCACTACTTTCTTTTTTTGTAGCTTCACCGTCCAAAATGGATGGTATTAAATTTAAAGCCTGTTTCCTTGTTAATTTCATGGTAACCCAGAGCTAATCCTTCTTCGCTATTACTTCATGTAACTACTATGAGTTAAGTTACTTTTGAAACAGGTATAATTTTCCAATCATTCATCTTAACACTGTTTAAATACCGTTTAATGTCAAATAAACGGCAATTTCAGAGATTACAGTTCATTTATGAAGCCTTCAATTGATTACCGGGCAATGGTATGAGTTTAAAACGTAAGCCAAAAAAAAGCCCTGTATAATTACATACAGGGCTTGAGAATATATAGAAAGACTGCTTTACATATTTTTGACAATCTCATCGCCAAATTCTGAACATTTTAGAAGAGTAGCACCCTCCATCAGTCGTTCAAAATCATAAGTAACTCGTTTGTCGCTAATGGCTGCTTCAATTCCTTTTTCAATCAAATCAGCCGCTTCGCCCCAACCCATGTAACGCAGCATCATAACTGCTGAAAGAATGAGCGATCCGGGATTCACTTTATCTTGTCCGGTATATTTTGGAGCAGTTCCGTGAGTTGCTTCAAATACAGCAATTCCGGTATCGTAATTGATGTTGGCTCCCGGTGCAATTCCAATTCCACCTACACAAGCTGCAAGTGCATCAGAGATGTAATCACCGTTAAGGTTCATCGTTGCAATTACGTCGTACTCAGCCGGACGCGTCAAGATCTGCTGCAGGAATGCGTCTGCAATCACATCTTTGATAATCATTCCGTTTGGCAATTTACACCACGGGCCGCCGTCGATCTCTTTGGCGCCAAACTCTTCTTTTGCAAGCTCATAACCCCAGTTTTTAAAGCTTCCTTCCGTAAACTTCATGATGTTTCCTTTGTGAACCAGAGTTACGCTATCTCGATTTTCTTCAATCGCGTATTTGATGGCTGCACGAACCAAGCGTTTGGTGCCCTCTATAGAAATTGGTTTGATACCTAATGAAGACGTTTCAGGGAAGCGGATATTTTTTGATCCAAGTTCGTTGACTAGAAAATCCTTTAGCTTTTTATTTTCAGGAGTTCCTGTTTGATATTCAATTCCGGCATAAATATCCTCAGTGTTTTCTCTGAAAATAACCATGTCTGTTAATTCCGGCTGTTTAACCGGGCTTGGCGTTCCTGTATAATACTTTACAGGACGTACACAGGCATACAAATCTAATTTCTGACGAATAGCTACGTTTAATGACCGAATTCCGCCGCCAACAGGAGTGGTAAGAGGTCCTTTAATTCCTACTTTGTATTCCTGAAATGCTTTAAGTGTATCTTCCGGTAACCAGGCGTCTTTGTCATAAACCTCCAGGGCTTTTTCTCCGGCGTAGACTTCAAACCAGTTAATTTTCTTTTCGCCGCCATACGCTTTTTCAACTGCGCTGTCTACAACACTTTTCATTACCGGTGAAATATCAATTCCAATACCGTCTCCTTCAATGTATGGCACAATTGGATCGTTGCCAACGTTTACAGTTCCATCAGGATTATTGGAAATTACCGTTCCCTTGGTCGGTTTCGTTAATTTATCGAAGCTCATGTAGTCATTATTAGATTAGCATTTTAATTTTATTTAAAATAGCGAAAATCTGTCACGTTTGCTTATTAGAGGATTTTAAAAAATTTAAAGCAGATTCAACTGCATATTGAATCATTCAAATAGTATCTTTGCAATGTTGAAGTTGAAATGACGTTAAGACAAGAAAAATGGAGTCATTATGATTAAACCAATGTTTGGCCATCGGCCGAAGCCTAAAAAATTCAACATGCCCCTTCGGTACTATAATCCCGAAAAGGAAGAAAAGCGTAAGCGAAAAATTAGTATTAAGATGAGGCGCAAACGTCCTAAACAAGGAGCGCAGGTGTTTATTTATGCCATAGGATTGGCTATAGTCGTTTGGGTAATCTCAGTATTGTAATTTTCAATTAAAACGTATTAAATCAGTTGAATAGTACCAGCGAAACAGATTCATCGTCCATTATCAGGCCAATGCCGCCTGAGCTCTCAAATAAAATTGCCGCCGGTGAAGTCATTCAGCGCCCTGCTTCAGTTGCCAAGGAGCTGCTGGATAACGCAATTGATGCGGGTGCCGATCGAATCAAACTATTGGTTCAGCAAGCGGGCAGAACCCTTATTCAGGTTATTGATAACGGGTGCGGGATGTCGGAAAAAGATGCTAGACTATGTTTTGAGCGTCATGCCACATCCAAAATTCAATCCATCGAAGATCTGTATCGAATACGCACAATGGGATTTCGTGGCGAAGCAATGGCTTCAATCGCATCTATTTCTCAGATTGAGATGAAGACCAAGAGAGTGGAGGATGATGCCGGAGTGCTATACGAAGTTTGGGGAGGAGAGGAGAAGAAACTTGAACCAACGGCAACTGATGATGGCACTTCCATAGCTGTAAGAAATCTATTTTACAATGTACCTGCCCGGCGACAGTTTTTAAAGACCGATGCGACAGAGTTACGCCATATTATCCGAACGTTTCAGCATGCTGCATTAGCTAATATTGATATCTCTTTCGAAATGCATGCCGATGGCGGTGAGATTTACCTGTTGCCCAAGCAGACACTCGAACAGCGAATCACCGAACTGTTTGGTAAACAATATCGCGCCAGCCTGATTCCATTTGAGGAAGAAACCAGTCTGATAAAAATCCATGGTGTACTGGCTGATCCAAAACTAGCCAAGAAAAGCAGAGGAGAACAGTTCCTATTTGTAAATGGCCGTCCATTTCAACATCGCTATCTCACCTATGTTATTTTGAGTCTGTTTGATGCATGGACGAAACAAAATGAATATCCATTTTACTGTATCTTTTTAGAAATTGAACCTGATCTGGTTGATGTAAATGTTCATCCCGCAAAAATGGAGGTGAAGTTTGAGGATGACCGAAGTGTAACTCAGCTGACCCGTTCTGTGGTGAAAAAAGCCATTAACGAATACTTTGTTGTGCCTGATGTTGAACAGTCTGAGCGGGCGAGGGATGATTTTAATACGTCTTTTGAAAATTTTTCACAAAATGTTCCTAAACAGAATAATTCCGGTGGAAACTTCCAGATGCCATCACGCATAAACTTTAAGCAACGTGGCCCCAATGGCAATGAATCGGCTGAACAACTGTATGGGGGGGATGATCAGCAGCATGATAATGCTTCAAAAAAAGCAAATGATAATCGCCCCGAAACCCGCGACCGTGGATTCTGGCAGCTTCATAACCGATATATTTTAACTCAGACCCGTACGGGAATGTGTGTGATTGACCAGCATGCAGCCCACAAGCGCATTATCTATGAAAAGACACTGGGTGCTACGGAAGAATCCATACCGGGGACTCAGCAGCTTTTATTTGCGCAGACCATTGAGTTTTCTGCTACCGAATTTTCACTGCTTAAGGAGTTGCATGAGATCATCCAGCGAATGGGATTCAGCATTCAGCTGCTAAGTGGTAATACCGCTATTATCAATGGCGTACCGGCTGATATAGATATCGGAAATGAGCAGATGGTAGTAAAATCAATGCTGCAGCAATACCGTGAACTGGATCAAAAGTTAAAAGTGGATTCCAGGAAAAAAATCGCCATCGCGTTCGCATCCAGAACCGCTATTCCCCGTGGCCGCAAGCTTTCCGAATCAGAAATGGAACTCTTGATTGATCAGCTTTTTGCGTGTGATGAACCCTATCACGATCCGCTGCAAAAACCGACGCTTGTCTATATGCCGATTGATGAGATTAAAAATCGTTTTCGGTGACCGTTCGTCATCCCGACCGCAGTGATAACGGAGAGCCGGGATCTCTTAAAGTGGAGAAAATTCTCACTAATCCTATTTAGCAGTCATACCGGACCCCGATCCGGTATCTCAGTGGAATGAATGTATACCCCTCGCAAAACTGTGAGACCCCGGCTCAAGGCCGAGGTGATTCTTTAGCGATTTTCAAATCCTTAATCATCCTACCAATCACCTGTCAACGTCATGAGACCCCGGCTCAAGACCGGGGGTGACTTTGGTCTGTTCCTGATTTATGATAAACAAACAATATGATCTTGTAGCGCGGGAGTCCTATATTTAACATATCTAAAAACTAAAAAGGGAAGGCGACTTGAATATACTCGCGGTTGAACCATTTTACAGCGGCTCACATAAAGCATTTCTAAAAGGCTTAAAAGAAAATTCTGCTCATAACATAATACCTATTAAACTGAACTATAAGGGGTGGAAGTGGCGAATGCATGGGGACTCTGTAAAACTTGCAGAGATGACCAGTCATGTTGAGGAAGAGATAGATCTTCTGCTGATTAGCAGTATGACCAACCTGCCTGCCTTTATGGCGCTAACGAACCCACGATTTGCATACACTCCCAAAGTGATGGTAATGCACGAAAATCAGTTAACTCAGCCTATGCCGGAAGGGGAGCAACGCGACCTGACCTACTGCTACATCAACTATCTGAGTATGCTATCGGCAGACCGTCTTTTGTTCACGAGTCAATTCCATCTGGATGATTTGATGCAGGAGCTTCCGAACTTTTTGGAAAATTTTCCGGATGACAAATACTTTAACACCATTGAGCAAATTCGAGAAAAGAGTATGGTTCTCTATCCCGGTCTGGATTTAAGTGTGTTCGATAAGCAACCCGATACACGTGATCAAAATAAACGTCCCGTTATTGTGTGGAATCAGCGGTGGCAGTTTGATCGCAATCCCGGAATGTTCTTTAAAGTATTGAATCGGTTAAATGATATTGATCTGGAGTTTGACCTGATTTTAGCCGGGGATACAAAACATCAAAAACCGGAAGAATTTGAAAAAGCCTGGAAACGGTTTGGGGATCAGATCACCCATTTTGGGTACGTGGAAAATGTAGAAAATTATAGCAAGCTACTCCATTCGGGTGATATTGTGGTTTCTACAGCTACCTACGAATTTTTCTGCGTGGCGATTATGGAAGCTGTTTATTGTGGATGCCATCCGTTGGTGCCAAATAAGCTCCACTATCCGGAGTTGATTCCTGATTCTCTTCATAAACCACTATTACACGCGCCTGTACTTTATGAAACCGAGGATGACCTGTTCCACATTCTAAAAGATTTGCTTACCGGAAATGTAAAACCATTACCAAAACCCTCTCTTCAAAACATAAATAAACATCTTGACTGGAAAAGGCGAATCGGTGAGTTCGACCGGCTTTTTGAAGAGATAAAGCAGATTTAGAGTAAAAGCTAACTAACCGGTAATAAATATGATTCATCAGAGCTTTAAAATAGGTGAGTATTTTAAGTTAATTGTGATTGCTTTAGCGGCGATCACCGGATGCGACAGTCTTAGGATTGAAAAAGTCATTTGATGGCGTTGAATACCACTTGATTGACTAAGATAGTTCTGCAGTGGAGTTTCCCGAAAACTATAACAGCAAAATTATGCTGGTTGGCTAATTACATACAACATGCGTGATATACAGGGTGAATTTACCGGCGAAAATGAATTTATGTTGGTGAGTAATTCATTTGACCCTAACAGATGTTCAACTTAAACCTTGTATTAATATGCAGATAACTACCATCAGGATCAGTCTGATTGGCGATTTTAACAGTAGACAATAATCTCTATTTTCAATGCTTGAAATTGCAACTATAAAAACACTGACTCGATTTCTCGAAGATGGAATTCCGGTTTATCATATTGAGCATATAGATCGGGTAACTCTTATCGACAGAGTAGGAACTATAACGGCAGTGAATTGGATATAGAAAAGGGCAATTGCCGGAAATCGAACTTTGCTGAATGAATAATAACAAAGATTGTATCATAACCTTACACATCTAATTTCAAAAAAAAACAAACCAAAATACCTATGAAATATTTACTAATTAAAACACTATTTATCGCACTTGTATTCGGCCTTGCCGCATGCGGTGGAGAAGAAACCACTGAGCAAGCTGAAGAAGCTGTAGACGATGGCATACGAACAGTTAATATTATCGGTACAGATAATATGCGATTTGTTGTTGCCGAAGAACAAGATGGACTTGTAACCGGTGGAGCATCCGGACAAAACATTATTCTTGAAGCAATTGAAGCATCACCCGGAGAAGAGCTGCGAATTCAGTTAACAACTGTAAGTAATATGCCTCCAACCGCGATGTCTCACAACCTTGCTATTCTGGACCTCGAAGCTGATACAGAAGCTTTTGCCCGTGCATCTCTTCAGGCTCGTGATAACGAGTATATCGCACCTGAGTATGAGGACTGGGTAATCGCAGCAACAGCAATGTTGGGTGATGGCGAAACTGACTCATTTACCTTTACAGTACCTGAACAGACCGGAGAGTATGATTATATCTGCTCGTTCCCCGGACATTTTCAAGGTGGCATGGTTGGTAAACTGATTGTTACCGAATAAGAGTTAAATTTTGCTGGATATAGTAAAGCCCTCAGTGTGAAAACGCTGAGGGCTTTTTTTTTAGTTTGCCGTGCATGGCAATCAACTTGGTGGTGAAAGTCCACTATGGGGGTTTGTAATCGCCAACCATTAGCCAAGAGCAAGGGTGTCCATCGTGAGGTGGAATCTGAA
>PWFZ01000378.1 GCA_003555185.1 Balneolaceae bacterium
CGCCATATCAGGACGACCCCACGGACCATAGACCGTAAAGAAACGCAGCCCCGTGGTTGGAAAACCATAGAGATGCGAATAGGTATGAGCCATAAGCTCGTTCGCTTTTTTTGTGGCCGCATACAAACTGACCGGATGATCCACCTGGTCTGACGTTTTAAACGGCATTTCCTTATTAGAACCGTAAACCGAACTCGATGAGGCAAAAATCAGGTGATCTAATTCGTGATGGCGACACCCTTCCAGAATATTCAAAAAACCCTCCACATTGGATGATGTGTAGGCGTGCGGATTGTCAATGCTGTACCGAACCCCGGCTTGTGCAGCAAGGTTAATCACCACATCAAAATCTTCATCCTCAAACAATGACATTACCCCTTCCCTATCACTCAAATCACACTTCAAAAACGAAAACCCTTCATTAGAAGCACTCTGTACTACCCAATCCGTCTTCTCAATCTCCTCCCGCTCTACCCCCAGCTCCGCCAACCGGCCATACTTCAAATCCTGACTATAATAGTCATTGATGTTATCCAGCCCAACAACAGTGTAGTTTTCGGTTAAAAGGCGTTGTGTTAGATGGTATCCAATAAAGCCGGCTGCTCCTGTTACTAATACTTTCATAGATGAATAGAAGATTAAAAATTATAAAATTCAAGATTGTAAAAATTGAAAAAAGTCCCCGAAAGCATTCGGGACTGCGCTCCGAGTGTAACGATTCCCACGAAGTGAAATACACGCAGGAAAAAGGTAAAAGTGAGAAGTGAGAAGTACACACCCCTCAGTAATCACACATGCGGGATAAAAGAGGAGCCTGTGATAATCTAAAAGCTCCTCTATCTCGTGAAACTCATGAACGAGAATGGGGAAAGTACAAAGTACCTTTCCCCAAATCCGCTAAATCCCCCAATCCTCTAAATCCGCGATCAGGCTTTCCAAACATGATTCTTCCCTTTCGCCAAACCATTCATTGCATTCCTGGTATCCACGATACAGTCATTCCACTCGGCGAGTTCGCTGTAGTCTATATTTGCATGATTCGTAGATATCACCACCGCATCGAACTCCTTAATCGTTTTCTCATTCCACTCAACAGACTCTCGCCCTTCAAAATGCGGATATTCACGGGTAGGGCGGACTTTTGGTACATAGGAATCATAATAGTGCACTTCAGCGCCCATCCCTTCATACAGGTCCATTAGCTTGTAGGTCGGTGATTCACGGTCATCATCCACATTAGGCTTATATGCTAAACCAATCAGCAGCACCTTGCTGCCATTTAGCGGCTTTTTGTGATGATTGAGCGCCTCCAGTGTACGACGGACCACATAATGCGGCATGTCGGTGTTAATCTCACCCGCCAATTCAATAAACCGGGTATTCTGCTCAAATTCCCGCGCTTTCCACGTCAGGTAAAACGGATCAATAGGGATACAGTGGCCACCCAGTCCCGGACCCGGGGTAAATTTCATGAAGCCGAACGGCTTGGTATCCGCCGCATCCAGCACTTCGTGCACATCAATACTCATACTCTCAAAAACAACCTTCAGTTCATTCACCAGGGCAATGTTGACCGACCGGAAGATATTCTCCGTCAGCTTTACAGCCTCGGCCGTCCGCGTGTTACTCACCGGCACGGTCTGAACAATAGAGGTATCATACATCGCACACGCCAGCCTGATGGCATCCGCACCATGGCCGCCCACCACTTTAGGTATTTTGGCTGTATTAAAATTCACATTCCCGGGATCTTCCCGCTCAGGACTGTACGCCACATAAAAATCTTTTCCCGCTATCAGGCCCGATCCCTCCTCCAGTATCGGTATGATCATCTCCTCTGTTGTTCCCGGCCATGTGGTCGATTCCAAGATGACCAACTGTCCCTTTCTAAGATGCTCAGAGATCGTCTTGGCTGTCTGTTCCACATAAAACATATCCGGTTCACGGTGATGGTCCAGCGGCGTAGGCACGCACATAAGCAGCGCATCCGCTTCCGGCATTCTGCTAAAATCAGACGTGGCATCACAACGATCCGATGCCGCCAGCTCTGCCATCATCTTCTCACCCAAGTGTTTGATATAAGGCGTCCCTGAAAGAATATGATCCACTTTACTTTGATCCACATCATACCCGATCACCGGCACGCCGTTCTTATGAAACGTCCACATCAGCGGCAGCCCCACATAGCCCAAACCAATAATTCCAACCGTATATGATTTCTCTTCTACTTTCTTCAGTAAAGCGTCTATGTTGCTCATCTTAATACTACTCTTTGTTAAATATTTGTTGTTTATACTCTTCCCAGAATGTTGATGATAATCTGATCATTATCGAAAGCGCCTCAATATAAGCCAAAATTCCCCGCATCGGTAGTGGCATTCATGTAGTTTTTTCTAATGAAGGGGAACCCCAGAAACGAGTACGGGACTGGAAAAAGGCAGGGGGGAAATATTGCATGTGATAAAATTTGAGAGTTAATGAGGAATATAAAAATAGCTCAGGCGGCAGGTGGATAAGTAATGCAAAGCTCCTGCTTCGGCATCATGTGTTAGAGGCAGATTAACAATGTTGGAGAGTATTAGAGTTTAAAATTTTGGGTTAGGGTCTGTAACTGGATCAACACAACCATTTCGGAACCCACCCGAACACCTAACAAACTCAGCGTCTCGGGGCTCATATTCATCACAAATTCTAACCAAAAAAGCACCTACTTAACCAACGTCATCATCCGCACCTGCTGAATATTGTTTACCTGCAGCCGGTACATATACACACCGCTCGAAAGGGACGATCCATCAAAATTGATTGTATACTCGCCGGGCTGCTGATCTTCACGAAATATTGATGCTACCCTGCGGCCAATTGCATCAAAGATTTCAACCCGAACATCCCCCGCCTCAGATAATGTAAAGGGAATGACGGTAGTTGGATTAAACGGGTTAGGATAATTAACCAGCAGTTCCGTTCTTTCAGGGGGGCCGGTTCCCGGTATTATGGGGTCGGCATTTGGATCATCTGTCAGCTGTACCTCCGTAAGGGAATATGAATCTGTGCCGGATGCCACTTTCACACGAAGGATTTCTGCTGTTACCGGTCCGCTCCACGTTTCATTTGCACGAATCGTTACACGAACCAGCCGATCAGATTGAACAGGATCAATGGCTCCCTTGTGTACCATCGCTGCAGCCATGTAATTATCACGCTCGGTTTTGAACTGTATCAGACGATCATCCTCAGCCCATGATTCTCCCCAGTCCAGAGGCTCTACAGATTCCACTGACCAGCCTTCAGGTGCGATACCTTCAATCTGAATACGAAATGAAATACCTGTCAGCACTGTCTTTTCGGGCGTGATGAGATAGAGATCAATACTCTCTCCCGAATCCATCTGACTCATTTCATGGCTGGCTATCACATCAAACCGATCATCTTTAGATTTTTCTGTGCCATTGCCCTTTCCGAAATTCAGACCTATAGGCTGAAGGTCATTTTGATCCACTCGTCCGCTTCCGCTGGCATCAGCAAATGTAGCCTCATTTGGTATCCACCCTTCAACCACCCGTTTCTCCCATGCGATAGAACCATAAACCGGTCGGGGACCTTCACGCAGCCAATTTTGACCAATAGGTAAAAGGTCTGCTTCATCCACTACCCCATCATTATTAGTATCCCCCGGCCACACGTTCACACTCTGCACGTTTGTATTAACACCGGTGATTTTAATATCATCGATACGGTTTGTGCCTGTGTTTCCAACCCCTTCATCTCCATTTATCCGGGTATCTGATTTTTGAAACCACCGAATATATGCTTCGTCAAGATCATTCAGCTCTTCAGGCAGAGCCAGTTCATTCACCACTCCTGATGTCCAGTTTGTCCCCACCTCAATTTCTCCACCGGGCACATCATACCAGGTCTCTCCGTCCACACTGGTCTGAAGTATAAAATCTCTCGGACCAGTATTTGAGCCGCTCTGCTTAGACGAGAGAATAAGTTCCTCGAAGTTTTTTGTAGAAATGACGATCTGCCAGTAGTTCTCTTCTTCAGGATAGCCATCCCAGTCCCGTGAATTTTTCG
Organism: Balneolaceae bacterium; assembly: GCA_003555185.1. Taxonomy (GTDB): domain Bacteria; phylum Bacteroidota; class Rhodothermia; order Balneolales; family Balneolaceae; genus SW132. The sequence continues at coordinate 4,078 of PWFZ01000378.1, forward strand.
CCCTGCCCGTTGCCCCTGCACTATATCCATCTAGCGTAGCGCCGCCGCTAATCCCGATCTCTGCCTCCTCATTTGCCGGCACTGCCTGAGATGCGGTGATAGTTTCATCATCAAAATCCCAGCCCGCTATTGTATATCGAAATGGCGGATTTTTTTCGATCGTCAAGATTGCTGAGTCATCATCCCAAAGCCCTCCTGTTCCACCAAACCGGTAGTCTTCATCCTGGTCAAGATCCGACCGAAGGGCTACATACCAAATTCCAACCGGTCGCATAAATGCAATTTCTTTGGAATAGATAAAATAGTTTTCGCTATTCTCCACAAAATCCATCAGATGCCAGTTTGATTCACTCCATGTAGCAGGATCAGTATCCTCATCACTCACCCCTATCCATGTCCGAATGCGGGATTCATTTTCCGAATCATCGCTAATATCTGCCGCATAAATTCTACCGGTGGCATCAAACTCGTCCCCTTCCGTAACCGTTGCTGATTGATTCATTGTCAGCTGAACCACCCCGATAGATTCATTGATGCTGTAATCTGAGTCCTCAACGGGAATTGTCTCAATCGTTGCACCATCCGAATCACCCAACTCCTGATACTCGTATTCAAATGCCCCGGCTCCTACAGACGCTTTACTTTGCGCACTAAAAGTCAACTTCATAAACACCCCCTGATCTTCTGATTCCATCTCCTCCGTTAACGTAACCGAAGCCCCCAATCGGCCCGGCTCAATCAGATCAGCGATAATCAACCCATTAGATGTCAGACCGGTTTTTTCAACACCCACAAACTCAAAAATTGCAGGGTCAAACAGAATCTCCACAGAGAAATAGTAAAAATCTTCTGCCTCATCGAGTGAAAAGGTAAGCTCCACAGTTTCATTGGCGACGATATTTGTTTTTGAAAGTTCCGCACTCACAGAGGTTTGAGCGATTGACAAGAGTGGAAAAAGCATACAAAAAAGGAATACAGATATAGTAATTTTAGATAATAAGTTCTCCTGAGTAGTCATAATAGTAGAGTCTTGATTTTCGGTAGCAGGTTACATACATCATTAAATTTATCCTGATTTTTTTTACGTCTCTACCTGTATGATCCTGAAACTCACAATTCCTTACAGAAATTTTAAAAAATTAATTATAAAGGGGAACCACAAAGCACACTAAATTCACAAAGAGGAGGTCTATAGGGGAATAGTTTACGTGAATCTTGAGTAGTAGTGGTTCTAAATATTTTTGAATGGGGAGAAATATTGTAACATTTTTATGAAACACTAAAATAGTGACGGACTAACCTCCCCTCTTCAGAGGGGACTGAGGGTGTGTTCATCCATAAGTTATTTAGGGTTACAGAGTTAAATTGTTTGGAATGGACTTGCAACAAAAAAGTGGACATTTGGTTAAGGGTGATCATGCAGCTTGTTTTTGTTTCAAGTCCAATCTCCTTGATTAAGCCGCATCACTTTAATAACGAATCCTTCGCAATACCTACGATTTTGGGTCTTAACACGATGAACATCCCCCTCAAGCCCCCTTTATTAAGGGGGCGTAACACACCCCACAACCACTTCTCAAGTTGAGCGACAGCGAAACCCTGACACCTCGGGGACTCATGTCTCAAGACTCCCTAACCAACTCCTCAAAAAACTTCTCCGTCGACTCCCAGATCGCCTTCTTCTGATCATCCGACTTCTTGTTATCAAACATATTCACCATAAAATTGACCCGTCCACTGTCGTTGAAGGTATCGCGCTGTTTATCCACAAAATTCCAGTAGAGATAGTTAAACGGACACGCCTTCTCACCCGTCTTTTTGGTCACGCTGTACTCACAGTTTTTGCAGTAGTCACTCATCTTGTTGATATAATTACCGCTCGACACATATGGTTTGGAAGCCAGAACCCCACCATCGGCAAAGGTGCTCATCCCCAGAACATTAGGCAGTTCTACCCATTCATAGGCATCAATGTAGGCGAACCAAAACCAGCGGTTTAGTTCTCGCGGATCGGTTTCGGTCAGGTTACTGAAATTACTTAGAATCATCAGGCGCTGTATATGGTGCGAATAGCCCTCCGATATCACTGGCTTGATGCTCTCTTCCATGCACTTCATCTTCGTGTCGCCGGTCCAATACATCTGCGGCAGTTTTTTAGTGAACCCAAAATGATTCGCCTCCCGCACTTCCGGCATCATCGCCTCGTAATAGATCCTGATAAACTCCCGCCACCCTAAAACTTGTCTGATGAACCCCTCCACAGAGTTCAGTCTCGCCGTGTCTTGGTCATACGCCTCCAGCGCTTTTTCGCAAACCTCCCGCGGAAGCAGCAAACCGTTATTCATATAGAGCGACAGCTGGGAGTGAAACAGCTGATGATCACCGGTTTTCAGGGCGTCTTCATACGGACCAAACTCATCAAGCCGTTCTTTTATGAACTGATCCAATAGCTTCAGGGCATCCTTTCGGGTTACCGCGTATGGAAAGTGATCCATCTCCCCAAAGTGATCCGTGAAATACTCCTCCGTCATTTCCATCACCTCCTGGGTGATCTCATCCGGTTCAAACGCCGCAATTTCCGGCAAGGGATGATCCTTCGGAAGC
>PWFZ01000307.1 GCA_003555185.1 Balneolaceae bacterium
AGATGAACAGATCATCGTGGTAAATAAAGCGGCGGATATGGTAGTGCATCCGGCATTTGGAAATTGGACCGGTACCATGGTAAATGGTCTGATGTATCACACCCGGGAAAATCTCTCTAAAACGGATGAAGAAACACTGCGCCCGGGAATTGTTCACCGGCTGGATAAAAACACCAGTGGATTGTTGGTGGTTGCTAAAGATGAAGTTTCTCACAGTAAACTGGCAAAACAGTTTGCAGAAAAAACCGCTCAACGAACCTATTGGGCTATCGTATGGGGAAATCCTCCTGATGAAGGGACCATTGAAGGGAATCTGGGACGATCACCAAAAGACCGTAAAGTGATGACTGTCCTTCCGGAAGGACAAGGGAAAAAGGCAGTAACTCATTTTAAGAAAATCGAATCCTTCGATCACCTGGCGCTACTCGAAATTAATCTCGAAACAGGCCGCACACACCAGATTCGGGTGCATATGCAGCGTAAGGGATTTTACATTTTTGGGGATACGACCTATGGCGGGACTGCTGTGCGGTATGGACCCAACACCGGTAGCCGAAAAGCGATGTTTAATAACCTGTTTGCGCGCGTAAACGATCAGGTTCTGCACGCAAAAACACTTGGATTTGTACACCCGGAAACGGATAAATTTATCGAGTTCGATTCAGAGCTTCCCGAAGATTTTCAGTATGTTTTAAAAACCCTGAGAACAAATTGTAAACCATCATATTAATTATGTCTGCGAAAAGTAAAAAGATCAATATCGAAGTTGAATTAGATGAAAAGGATATCCCATCAAACATTAAGTGGGATGCCACCGACCTGGATGGGTATGAAGAGGCATCCTGCCGGGCAATGTTGCTTTCATTGTGGGATCACTCCAACAAAGACACGCTGCGGCTGGATCTTTGGACTCGTGATATGACCATCGATGAGATGAAGATATTTTTTCATCAAACACTGGTAACTATGGCTGACACTTTAGAACAATCTACCAATGATGATCGCATCAGCGGCGACATGAGGGATTTTTGTGACTATTTTGCTGAAAAGATGAATATTGAATCATAAGGTATAACGCTTCACTGCGTAGCTCAGCGAAAAGTTAGTATATTACCGATCTGAAAAACATTAAATAACCTACGTTTTTACAATGCAATATCTCGATTTTGAACAACCCATTGCGGATCTTGAAAAGAAAATACAGGAGCTGCAGGATTTATCTGTCGGTGATGGAGTACTGCAACCGGAAATTGAACGTCTGAACAAAAAGGCGGATCAGCTTCGTGAATCGATTTTTGATAATCTGACCCGCTGGCAACGTGTTCAATTGGCACGCCATCCCGAGCGGCCCTACACGCTGGATTATCTGGAGCGAATTGCCGACGATTTTCAGGAGCTGCATGGCGACCGTTACTATGATGATGACAAAGCCATAATCGGAGGATTTGCCAAAATTGATGGTGAATCTGTAATGATTATAGGTCATCAAAAGGGTCGGGATACAAAAGATCGTCAATATCGAAATTTTGGAATGGCCAATCCCGAGGGGTACCGAAAAGCATATCGCTTGATGAAGCTTGCAGAGAAATTTAACGTACCGATTATCACGTTGCTTGATACTCCCGGCGCCTATCCGGGACTGGAGGCTGAGGAGCGTGGTCAGGCCGAGGCGATTGCCAAGAATTTAAAAATGATGGCAACTCTCGAAGTCCCGTTTATCACTATCGTAATTGGCGAGGGAGCCAGCGGGGGCGCTATCGGGATTGGAATGGGCAACGAAGTGTTCATGATGGAGAATACCTGGTATTCTGTGATTGCTCCTGAGTCCTGTTCATCTATTTTATGGAAAACCTGGGACTATAAAGAACAGGCCGCATCAGCACTAAAACTTACTGCAAAAGATCTGCTGGAATTTAAAGTGATTGATGGAATTATCCCTGAACCTTTAGGTGGAGCTCACCGGGACTACGATCAGTCTGCTGATGCGCTAAAGAAGCAGATTTTGAAAAGCCTGAAGAAACTCAAGAAAATGAAGCCCGAAAAGCTGGTTGATTCACGAATTGAAAAATATTCGAACATGGGCGTTTGGCTGCAGGGTGAAGAATCGTAACAGATTGCATGATTCGATATCCCAACAGTAGTCGTTCAAACATCCGCATTAACGAAAAAAGTGCAGAGCTATCTCCCGGATATCGTTTCGTGAATAGTAATTAAGTGCAACACAGAACGCTATATATCGTAGTGTGCTTTGGCCTGTTGGCTGTAGTGCTATTTTCACTTGGGGAAGTTCTTTGGGGTCGCAGTGACTCCGGGAACTGGACAGAGTGGTTGTTTTATGGAATTTGCCATCAATTACCCGATCGAACATATTCTCCAGGCGGGTACTTTATGGCGGTGAATACGCGCTGTTTTGGCATATTTTTGGGATTATGGCTTGGCTGGATCAGCATTCCATGGGTGAAGTCGAAAACTGTTGGGAAACGATGGCCGATGTGGATATTAGCAGTTGCAGTGATCCTCCAAATCATCGATTTTTCAGGGAATATTGTTGGGCTGTGGGAAAACACAAATCACAGCAGAGCCGCACTCGGTTTATTACTGGGGATTTCTGTACCGATAGCAATTGCAGATTTATTTTATTTGCAGCTCAAAAACAATTAAATAACAATTAAACATACTATGGAAGAGATAAATAACAGTGAGGTTGATCGTACAATAAGCGATTTTTGGCCATCAATTGCGTTGGTGGGGAGCATATTCGGAGTTATTATTTTTGCATTGGGCCTGGTTTTTGGATATATGCAGATTCAGTCTGAGCCAACAGGCGCAATTTTTTCGCCGATGATGTTCAGCGGCGTTATTGTATGTCTTGTTGTGGCTTTTGCAGGAATTATGGCCATTTGGCACTACACCCGTGAAGTTACTCCATTTATAAAACTTGGACAGGGAGCTTTGATTGGGTTTTTAACCGGCGCTGTGTTAGTAATTGTGAGCACTGTTTTGAATGAATTGTGGCACGTAATTGACCCGGAATACACCCAGAAAGTTATTGATTCCACAGTCGCGGGCCTGGAAGCCATGGATCTTCCCGAAGACACAAAGAATACAATGATTGATGCAACCGTTGAAAGTATGCGAAGCGAGCAATCAATTTTCTCACAAATTTTGTACGGAATACCGATGTACGGAATTTTAAATCTGATCACGGGTCTGATCGGAGTAAAAATATTTGGAAAAAAAGAAGACGAGGAGACGTTTTAAGGATTGAACAATTCAGAATTTGATTTAAAAAATACCCGGCAAAGTATCGAGTCGTGGGCTGTACGCAATGGATTTGCGCACTGGTCAATTGCCATGACATGGTTGATCGTTGCCTTTGTACTTTTCCAGCTGACAGCAGGGTTGGTATATACCGCTCTTCTGTTTGCAACCGGAGAAATAGAAAATGTAGCGGAACTTGGCGCGGCTTTAATGACGAGGCTGGATCTGCTTTTTATTGGTAATTCAACCGGCCAGATTCTCTTTTTGGGTCTGGCTACATTCGGTGTGGTTCAGCTCCATCGCGACGATGAATCAACAAGTTCATTTATGCGAATGATCTGGGATAAGGAAACATCAAAGTATATGGTGATCGCGGTAATATTTACCGTAGTTATTCAACCTATGGTTCTTTTTCTTGGACATTTGAACTCCATGTTACCGGTACCTGATTCCATGATTGAAATGCAGGAATCTCAGTTTAAGATGCTGGAGAGCTTCCTTAAGACGGATGGCGTGATGTGGTTTGCCATCTTTAATATTGCTCTTGTACCGGCATTTGCCGAGGAGTTTCTGTTTCGTGGATATATACTCCGCGCTTTTGAAAAAAGCTGGGGTATCATTGCAGCAATCGTGGTTTCAAGTCTGATATTTGGACTATTTCATCTGCAGCTTACTAATTTGTTACCACTGGCTACCCTCGGCGCTATGATGGCTATATTAACATGGTTAAGCGGATCGTTATGGCCGGCTGTTTTAGCTCACTTTTTAAACAATGGAGCGGCCGTAGTTATGGCCACACACTACCCGGAACTTGCATTTGCTGATACAACGGCAACTACTTTGCCTCCGATTTGGGCACTGGTATTAAGTGTGTTATTAACCGGAGTAGTTCTATATTATCTTTTTAATACGTCACAAAAACACCTTACGACATGAGTTTTTTTGGAGGAGGTAAACCGAACGAGATTGAAAACTGGGTCTGCGTAATGGAGCGCAGCAGCGAGTTTGAAGTGGAGATGGCAAAAAACTATCTTGCTAATCAGAAAATACCGTCCAATATTCTTTCAAAACGTGACTCTGCTCATGGGCTTAATATTGGGGAAATGTCTTTGATTTATCTGTATGTTCCCCAGGGATTTGAGAAAAAAGCCAGAAAGGCACTTGCTGAACTGCAAGATAAACTTGACGAAGACGAATAAATTTGAGTGAACTAGCCAAGCGTATTCTTTTTGCTGTGCCTGCGGCCATACTGTTTTTAGCAGTACTTTGGTTAGGCGGAATCTATTTCGAACTGCTGGTCGGCGTTATGGCCGCAATAACCATGCGGGAAATACATGGTCTGTTAAAGAAATCGAACACGCCCGATTTTCACTGGATAAGCTGGCTTTTAGCTCTTTCAATTTGGTTCAGTGTCAGGTTGCCCGAAACAGTGGTGCTAGCTATTGCCGGTATCGTTGTACTGGTAACTATCTGGTCTTTTATAAGTAAGAAAAATGTCAATTCCAGACGCTGGCTAAGCACTCTTTTTTGTGGAGTGTATGCCCCCCTGGGATTTGTGATGCTGGTACGTATAAGAAGTCTTGGATTGGAAGTTGAAGGATTTTGGCTCGCAATGGCGGTTCTTTTTATGATTTGGGGAAATGATGTATTTGCCTATTTCGGTGGCAAAACCTTCGGTAAAACCCCACTTGCTCCAAAAGTAAGCCCCAATAAAACATGGGAAGGATTCTTTTTTGGCCTTATAGGTGCCACTGTAGGATTGATGATCGCCTATGGCTTAGCTGCCCCTTTCCCCATAACAATACCCGCAATATTACCGGTTGTAATTATAGTAAGCATATTTGGCCCTTTAGGAGATCTGCTCGAAAGCCGACTGAAAAGAATTGCCGGCGTAAAAGATTCGTCGAACCTGCTACCCGGCCACGGTGGCTTTTTTGATCGGTTTGATGCATTAATTTTAACAACACCCTTTCTCTTTTTCTACTTTTCTCTTTTCCTGTAACCCGCCTTACATTTAGAAGTAAAGCTTGCATATACTTATATTTAAAAGTGCAGTGGATTGAAACTTAACTTTGATTGTTCATCAATTATGGAAAACACGAAACAGATTTTAATTACCGGTGGTACAGGTTTCATAGGCAATTATCTTTGCGATGAGTTGATGCGTCTCGGTCATTTTTTAACAATTATCACTCGCTCACCAAAGAAATATCAGGAAGAGGAAGCGAAAAATCAGCGCTACATCGGATGGGATGATGATCTGACTGCCCAAATGGAAAAAACTGATGTTGTGATAAATCTGGCGGGCGAAAATCTCTTTGGTCAAAGATGGACGGATGATGTGAAAGACAGGCTATACAACAGCCGCATTGAAGGAACACGGAAGCTGGTTCAGGCTATGAGGAATGCTGATAAACGGCCTGAACTATTTATCTCTGCCTCGGGAGTTAACTATTACCAGACAAAAGGGGATGAGCTGATTGATGAATCCGGAGAGCCGGGAAGTGATTTTCTTGCAGATATTTGTATTGACTGGGAAAAAGAAGCCCGAATGGCAGAACAGCTAAATGTTCGCACAGCGATTCCCCGAATATCTCCTGTCCTTCAGGATGGTGGCGGTATGATTGATAAAATGAAGCTGCCTTTTATGCTTTTTGCAGGTGGTCCTATTGGCAGCGGAAAACAATATGTGCCATGGATTCACATGGAAGACATGATCAGGGCGATTATCTATCCAATGGAAAACAAAGACTTCGAAGGCCCTTATAATGCGTGCAGTCCCGATCATGTAACTATGAATGAACTCGCATCAACACTTGGTAGAGTCATGAATCGCCCTTCGTTTTTCCGTGTGCCGGAATTTGCACTGAAACTGGTACTGGGCGAAGCTGCCGCACCGGTGCTGGGTAGCCTTAAGGTACAGCCCAAAAAGCTTCAGAAAAGCGGCTTCCAGTTCAAATTTGACGACCTGGAAGAAGCCATCGCTGACATTTTGTAAAGTAGCACGGCGTGGACCTGAACCACGTAGCGCGGGGTTGCCGACCCGCGGCCCGACGTACTCCTCATCATTTCACAAACCCATTCAGGTCAGGGACCTACGTAGCGCGGTGTCGCCGACCCGCGGCCGGACGTACCCCTTATCATTTCACAAACCCATTCAGGTCAGTGACCCACGTAGCGCGGTGTCGCTGACCCGCGGCCTGACGTACTCCTTATCATTTTACAAACCCATTCAGGTCAGTGACCCACGTAGCGCGGTGTCGCCGACCCGCAGCCTGACGTACTTCTTATCATTTCACAAACCCATTCAGGTCAGAGACCTACGTAGCGCGGTGTCGCTGACCCGCGGCCTGACGTACTCCTTAT
>PWFZ01000342.1 GCA_003555185.1 Balneolaceae bacterium
CACTTTTTTCATAGCCCGAAGTAATAGTTCTTTGGTTCCCCCACCGGCAGGAATGAGTCCAACTCCGAGCTCCACCAGTCCGCAATAAAGTTCGTGATGTGCCACTACTTTATCGCAGTGCATCATAAACTCTACACCGCCGCCGAAGCATCGTCCGGATACGGCACTTATCACCGGAAACGGCTGATACCGCAATCCAACAGCAACCCGCTGAAAGTTCTCAACTGCCTCTTTAATTTTACTAAAATCACCATCTTTGAGTGCCTGTCCTGCTTCACCAAGATTCGCTCCATAGCTAAAGTTTTCATTGTCGTGACCTATGACCATCGCATCGAACTGCTCCTTCACTATTTCACAGGCATGATCAACCGACTTCACCAGTTCGAAACCGAGCGTTTGCTGTTTGGTTCGGAATTCGAACAGGGCAATGCCATCACCCATATCATAAAGCCCGGCACTTCTGTTGCCCCAAACTTCTTTCGCATCTTTTTTGAGCGAAGAAACGGTGATAGCTCCTTTGGCCGGTGCCGTAAGCTGATCCACCTTACCGGTAGCAAGGTTGTAAACTGTACCATCTTTCTTGTAGAAAGAGTCGCGTCCACCTTTCAGCATTTTTTTCACGGATTCAGGTACCTCCCGACCCTCTTCTTCCATTCGTTTTACGGACTCCTTCACTCCAATAGCGTCCCACCGCTGAAAGGGGCCCAGTTCCCAGTTAAATCCCCACTGCATGGCGCGATCGATAGATTCTACAGACTCCGTAATTTCAGGAATCCGGTTGGCTGAATAGAGCAGCAAATCACAATGAATCTGCCATAAAAACTCACCGGCTTTATCATTTTGATTGACCAAATATTTTAATCGGGCGCCGGATGTCTTATGCTCTTTTTTCGCTTTATCAGCAGAGTCAAATGCTACATCTTCCTGCTTTTCGTAATCCAAATTGGCGGGATTTACCACATGGTAATCGCTCCCTTTATCAGTCTTAACTTTTTTATAGAATCCCTGACCCGTTTTATTTCCATGTGCTCCTTTTTCCACCATCTTTTTAAATCCTTCAGGCAGGTTAAACGCTTCTCTCCTTTCATCATCAGGCACGGCAGGATAAAGGTTTTCTGCCACGTGATTCAGCACATCCAGTCCGGCCATGTCTGCGGTACGAAATGTAGCGGCTTTTGAGTAGCCGGTAAGTGTTCCCGTCAGAAAGTCGATCTCTTCAGCACGAAAATTCCCCTTAAAAAACCACGGCATCATCGATGCCATCGAGAATACACCTATCCTGTTGGCAATAAAGTTGGGTGTATCTTTACAATGAACCACTCCTTTTCCAAGGATCTTCTCGCAAAATCCGGTCATGTAATCCACTACTGCAGCATCCGTCTGTTTCGTGGGGATAATCTCCAGCAGTTTCATATATCGCGGAGGGTTGAAAAAGTGCGTTCCCAAAAAGTGCTTCTTAAACTCGTCAGACACCTCCTGGCTGATATCAGAAATGGGCAGGCCGGATGTATTTGAACTAACAATCGTCCCGGGTTTTCTTACTTTTTCAATGTTGGCCATCATCTTCTTTTTGATGTCCATTCTCTCCACAATCACCTCACAGACCCAATCGGCATCTTCTATCCAGCTCAGATGATCTTCAAAATTACCCGGGGTGATCCGTTCATCCCACCCGGGAAGTGCAAGTGGTGCGGGTTTCATTTTTTTCAGTTTCCCGATGTTCTCTTCCGCAGTTTTATTGGGCCGCTTCGGATCGTCTGACTTCAGATCCAGTAACTTTACGTTCAACCCGGCATTTATACAGTGAGCCGCAATTTGACTTCCCATCACACCTGATCCGAGTACTACTACGTTTTGGATATTAAATTTTTTTGATTTGTATTCTGAGTCTTTACTCATGATTACTCTTTGTTTCTTGATTGAAATTTTTGTCTAAATATATATTCCTTGAACGTGATCATAAGTCCTACAACTACCACCCCAGCTTTCGCTGAGTTTTTAATCAGCGAACCTCTGCGTAAAACTCTGCGAAAATCAGCGAGAAATTTATGGGTTTTGATAAACTTATATGCCTAATACAACTTTTTAGTTGTTTCAAAGCTCATCCAACACCGCGAAGCATGCCTTCGCTACGCATCGGCACTCTCCGCCGGCTGGCGGAGAGACTTACCTCAAGGGGAGACTTTCTCCTCCTCATACATGGAGTCGATCTGTTTCTTGTATTTCTCACGAACCACCGGCCTCTTTACTTTTTGTGTGGGGGTTAGCTCGCCTTCCTCGATGGATAGTGCCTCTTCGAGTAACACGAACTTTTTAACTTTCTCCCAGGGTGATAGTTCTATATTTGCCTTATCCACTTCTTCCTGAATAAGGTTCCTGATTTTATCATCCTCACTCATCGGTTCCGAAGGTATATACCCATCTCTTTTTAACCGCTTTTTCACATTATCATAGGAGGGTACAATAAGTGCAGAACAGAATTTCTTCTGGTTCCCAATCACCACAACCTGATCGATATACCCACTACTGATTAAAGTATTTTCAACATTTTGCGGGGATACATATTTCCCGGTAGATAGCTTAAACATCGATTTAATACGGTCAGTGATAAACAGGTACCCCTCATCATCAATGTGTCCGACATCACCGGTTTTAAACCAGCCGTCTTCGGTCATTACTTCTGCCGTCTTATCGGGCAGTTTATAGTATCCTTTCATTACATGAGGTCCGCGTGTTAAAATTTCCTTCTCTTCCGAAATTTTGACTTCAACATTCGCAAGCGCTTTTCCGGACGAACCGATTCGCATACTTTCGGGAGTTTGAACGGTTATCACAGGTGATGTCTCTGTCAAACCATATCCCTGCACACAGTTAATTCCTATAGCGTTCATAAATTTAAATACATCGGGTGATAATGCTGCACCACCGCTGACCATCCCGTGAAGATTTCCGCCAAACAGCTCACGTATTTTACTGTAAATTAGTTTATCAGCTATTTTTCTTTTTACACCTGCCAATCCTGTTGGCGGTTTTTCCGGATTATAATCCTCTGTCATATAAATAGCCCAATAGTAAAGATTCTTTTTCAGTCCAGACATTTCCTGACCTTTCACCTTAACGCCTGTATGAATTTTTTCCAGCAGTCTCGGGACTGTAGCCATAAAGAATGGCTTCACATGAACCAGATCCTCTTTAATTTCATCAATCACTTCTATGTAATAAATTTTCGATCCCATAGAGATGTACATATACGTGATCATCCGCTCAAACACGTGTGATAAAGGTAGGTAAGAGAGAACCCGCTCTCCTTTAAACCGCTCTTTATCAAACGGCAATCTTTCCATAGAGGCCTGCACGTTTGAGGCAATATTGTTATGGGTAAGCATTACTCCTTTGGGCACACCCGTAGTTCCGGACGTATAAATCAGCGTAGCAACATCATCCGGTTTAATTTGATTCGTCAACTCTTTTAAAAGGTCCGGCTTTTTTTCCTTCAGTGCCTTTCCTGATTCAATAACCTTTTCAAAAGGCTTCAGCTTTTTATGCTTAGATCCGAATAGCGTGATAATCGCTTTTACAGTCTCCACTTCTTTAATGATCGGTTTTGTCTCAGCAAACATCTCATCAGTGGAAACAATGTGTACTTTGGACTCGGAGTTCTCCAAAATATATTTGACCTGATCGCCCGGCTGAGTTGTATAAATCGGAACATTTGCAGCACCAAGACTTAATATTGCCATATCACAAATCAGCCATTCCGTACTGTTTTCGGAATGGATAGTTACTTTATCACCCGGACGAACACCCAGTTCATATAGTCCATAGGCAAAGTTCTGAACCTTTTCCTGATACTCCTTTACATTGGTATCGACCCAGTTTCCATTACGCTTTGTTGATGTAAATAAGCCTTCATTGAATTTTTCGATACCTCTTAAAAGAAGGGATGGTAGAGTTGTAGGTGGGTATGTCATAGTCAATAAGTTTAGTTTAAAGCCTGATGAGTTAGGTTAACACTGTTACCCTAAATTTACACTTTGGAACGACATTTAAAAATTTGTTGGAAAAAAAGATGTTTGTTATAAAAAATACTTCGGAAAATTTGTGTTGATACAATCTAAAGAAGAGTTATGACTGATAAGCCATTGTGTTTATTATCTATTCAGTCCTGCTTTTCCCTATATTTACGAAAGTCTGGTTAAAAAAACATTAATAAAAATCAATCATGCAGATAGAAGAAAAGGTCAGGGACAAAGTTGAAAAGTTGCTCGCATCAAACCATAAAAATATGGGAGATGCACTCGGTATTGAGTATCTGATTTTCAGCAGGGAAGAAATGCGAGCAAAAATGCCTGTAAGCGAAAACACCGTCCAGCCTTTTGGTATTCTGCATGGCGGAGCATCCGTGGCACTGGCTGAAACGCTGGCGTCGGTAGGTGCCTACCTGAACATCACGGACGATTCTAAAGTGGCTGTGGGACTTGAGATCAATGCCAATCATATAAAGTCTGTGCGGTTGGGTGAGCACGTAATCGGTATTGCCAAACCAATCCACCGTGGTGCACAAACCCAGGTTTGGGAAACACGTATAGAAACAGAAACCGGCAAACTGGTGAGTATATCAAGATGTACTCTGGCAGTTGTAAAAGGCAGGAAGTCCTGAAAAAGTTAAACCGGGATTAATTATAAATCGTCTGCATTAATTTTCTTTTCGCAACAGGAAGCAGGGTTTGTTGAAAGGAAAAATCAAGCCGTGTATCGAAAGAAAATGTAGCAGGGTTTGGCAGTTCTTTTACTTCCCGAATGAGGTCGAGCTTAATAGACCCGGGCGAAAGCATAGCACTCCCTTGTTTTAAAGCCTTCAAAAATGTTGTTTTTAATGATCGGTATTGATCCTCTGAGCTCTGGAAAATAGAGACCTCAAACCTGAATAATTTTAATTTTTGTTTACAATTATCAGGCAGAAAAAAATACCCCTCCTCTCTGTAGTTCGGCAAAATGCCCACATGTTCTATTTTAAGGTCATCTTCAACAAACTCGTGAATAGAAATACCCTCCTGAATGACACTTTGAATATGTGGAAGCGCCCACTCTATTAAGTCTTCTACAGCAGCTAAATCTGTTCCATCAACAAATACCACTTCATGCTCAATTGTCTGATTCACCCAATCTACCTTTCCAATTCGTTTTGGAAATTTACTCCGAAGATCTGATAAGCGATTCGTGATCTCTTTTAAGGTATTATTCAGCTGAATTAATTCACTTAAATGGGGGTAAACTTTATAGTACTGAAACTCGGTAGATATTTTTTTGAGCTCGCCCAGGATGATATACTGCCTCTTTTCAAGGTCATCCTGAACTTTGGTGAAAAGATTTAAGGAAAGGGGAGATTCTTCTTTCATTCTAAACCTCATGCGTATCGTTTAAGTTGATGACATATAAACGTTACTTAATGAGAAGCATTTTATCAATTCTATATTTACTTGGTAGAAATTTTCGAAACCTATGCAATCACCCTTCCCGAGTTAATGGGTTGATACTTCTCAAATTTATCTTATCAGCCGGAGCAACTAAATAAGTAATGAAGATTCCTGCTTTTCCATCCCTTATGTTTTGAACTGAATTCCCTATATTGGTGTTAAGAAAACTGAACGCTATATTCAGACATCATCCCAAAAAAGCGCTTTTTATGGATACTCAAAAACAGTTAAACGAATTTCAGGAACGGATTGATAACGGGGAGACAATTGAACCGAAAGATTGGATGCCGGAACGGTATCGGAAGCAATTAGTTCGGATAATGAGTCAGCATGCCCACTCCGAAATTGTGGGGATGTTGCCGGAAGGGAATTGGATTACCCGTGCCCCGTCTCTCAAGAGAAAAATGGTTCTTCTTGCCAAAGTTCAGGATGAAGCCGGACATGGCCTCTACCTCTACAGTGGAACAGAGACATTGGGTGTAAAACGTCAGGACTTAATCGAAGGCTATATAGATGGGACTGCCAAATATTCGAGTATTTTCAATTACCCAACCCTTACCTACGCAGATATCTGCGTAATTGGCTGGCTTGTTGATGGCGCTGCAATTGTAAATCAAACCATGCTCGCGAAGTCTTCTTACGGCCCTTATGCCCGCGCCAACCTTCGAATTTGTAAAGAAGAGAGTTTCCACAAAAAACAGGGGTACGAGATGTTGGCCAAAATGGCAAGCGGCACACCGAAGCAGAGGGAAATGGCCCAGGATTCGGTAAATCGCTGGTGGTGGCCGACGTTAATGATGTTTGGACCCAGTGATGAAAACTCACCCAATAGTGCCGAACTGATAAAATGGGGAGTAAAGAGTAAAACAAATGACGAACTTCGTCAGAATTTTGTGGATAGATCCGTCATGGAAGCTGAAGCCATTGACCTTACCCTCCCTGATCCCGATATGACCTATAATGAAGAAACAGGCCACTGGGAATTCAGTGAAATTCCGTGGGATGAATTTTGGAGTGTTGTGAAAGGTAATGGTCCCATGAATCGTGAACGGATTAAAGCGCGAAGAAAAGCCTACGAAGAAGGAGAATGGGTTCGCGAAGCTGCAATGGAATATGCCCGTAAGAAGAAACTTAAAGAAGAAAAAG
>PWFZ01000057.1 GCA_003555185.1 Balneolaceae bacterium
ATTGCCAAAACCCGAAAAACCAGTGATACTAAGTCAGAGTAAGTTGCTCCAATTAAAAAGGCATATGAAACCTTTGCTGAAACTACTTTTTCATTTTGTGCTTTTCTTACCACAACTTTTATCGCCTCAATTCACGACGATAGAAAAAAATCCAACAACTCTTTTTCCCCCGTGGATGATGTAGCTATATTTATGGCCGTTAACAGACTGTCGGTTTTTGAGTAAACCGCATAAGGGGTGTTATACAAAAAATTTCAAAACCTTAATCATATACAACTATGGCCGCTAGGAAACGAAACCATTCAGAAATAAAAATTGACGAAAGCTCAATGGTTGCTGAAACTTCAATCGGCTCAAGGTTTCTTAATGCTTTGTATGCAATCATTTTGGGAATAGTACTCGTTCAGGCTTTTCACTTTTTTACCGGTAGATTTACCGGTCCGGGTTCTGTTGTGCTTTTATATAACAATGTACTTTTTCTCTCCTTTCTTGCCGTTTGTTCAATCCTTGGGTGGATTGCAGGAGACAACTTCATCGCCTGGCTTAAAAATGAGATTAGCGTTTGAAAATTCTGGTGATAATTTTTACTGTTACCTCCACCCTACGCGATCCATGAGTCGAATTGCATCGGGATTATTACTTCCATAGGCACCGACGTTTACGGCATCACTTTCAAATTCTCCCATCATTTTCAATACATCCGGCAGTTCAAGGTCATCAGAAATTGGAAATTCCATATTGCCAATAGCATAGATCTGTTGCGCATCATCAGATGCCAAAAATTCCAAAAACCGGATGGCATTTTCGCGGTTAGGAGAATTTGCAGCAATCGCTGCCCCGCTGATGTTCACGTGCGCTCCACCAAATTCTGCTGCAGGAAAATGAATCCCTAATTGCTCAGCTACTTCCTGGTCTGCCGAGCGAGACGACACAATGAGTCGTCCTAAATAATAGTGATTAGCAAGAGCTACATCACACAGACCCGCCGCAACAGCTCTGATTTGATCGGTATCTCCACCCTGAGGCGTTCTTGCAAAATTAGTAACAAGTTTTGACGCCCACTGTTCCGTATCTTCAATACCATGGGTTTCAATCAATGAAGCAACAAGCGACTGATTGTATATATTATTTGAAGACCGTACACACAATCGTCCATCCCATTGTTCATTACCCAGCTCCCAATATCCCTGAAGCTCATCAGTACTCACTCGCTCTTTATGATAAATCATGCCCCGAACACGACGCGACAACCCAACCCAATATCCATCTTCATCTCGTAATTCTTTCGCAATACGATCATCCAAATATTCTGAATTGTAGGGCTGTAAAATATCCGCTTCTTTTGCTCTCCATAAACGGCCTGCATCAACCGTAATAACAATATCCGCGGGACTATTTAACCCTTCACTTTTAATCCGCTCGATGAGCTCATCGCTGCTTCCCTCAATCAAGTTTATTGATATCCCGGTTTCCTCTGTAAATTTATCAAATAGTTCTAAATCGGTGTCATAGTGTCGAGAAGAATAAATATTTACTTCATCCTTCGGGGCACAGGAAAACAATATTATGGGAATAAATAAGAGTAATGAAGTTCTAATCATTGATATAGCAGTTGTAATAGACGGATTTTATTTAGACCAATTCTAAATAATATCTTAGTTAGAGTCAACAACCAAACCGACTTAAAACACTTGCTTCTACTTTACACTTAACACCATTATCTTCTGAAAAAAATAAGAGCCTTTGATGAAAAATATACTATTGATCCAGACCGGCGGAACCATTGCCATGCATCTGGACCATGATCAACCCGAACTGGATACAAACAGGTTTACCGAGCTTTTACTGGGCGCCATTCCCGAACTATCTACCATTGCCGACATAGAAATTGATAAGGTCTTTTTCGAAGATAGTTCTGATATACGTCAGGAGCATTGGAAAGAATTAAGCCTGCACATCAAAAAACGATATAGTGAATTTGATGGATTTGTGATACTCCACGGCACAGACACAATGGCTTACACAGCATCAGCCCTCTCTTTTTCGCTTCGAAATTTGGGCAAACCCATTATTCTAACCGGCAGTCAGGTTCCGATGAGCAATATCAGGAGTGATGCGCGCCGCAATCTGGTCAACGCTGTAGAATTGGCAACCCATCCTATTCACGAGGTAGCCATCTGTTTTAATGATCATCTTTATCGGGGAAATCGAGCCACTAAAATGAGTATTGGTGATTTTGATGCATTCGCCTCTCCCAACTACCCTCCTCTTGGCGAAGTGGGAATTGATATTGAACTCTCACAAACATGGAAAAGACCCGCTCACGATTTGCATGCAAACCCTGTATTTGACGATTCTCTACACGTTATAAAGCTCTATCCGGGAATGAATCCGGTTATGTTAAACTATATTGATCTCAACGAAACGAAAGCCATCATTTTTGAAGCCTTTGGCAGTGGGAATTTCCCTATGAAAGGCGACAAAAGCCTGATTCCATTTATGGAAAAGTGCCGGAAAAACGGCTGCCACGTAATTATCACATCACAAGCAGCCTACGATTCTGTGGACCTAAATCAATATACAAGCGGACGAGCCGCAAAAAGCCTGGGTGCATTAAGTGCCGGTGACATGACAATGGAATCGACAATCACAAAAACAATGCATCTTTTAGGCAGTAAACTTGCAGATGATGTTTTCAAATCGCAATTTGAGCAAAATATTTCCGGAGAACGAAGCCAATAATTATGTTTTTTGTATTTGATGTTGAAACCATACCCGATTTTGATTTTTTACGAAAAGTCCTGAACAGTCCGGACAATTCTGAAGATGATTTACTCATATTAGCCAGTGAAGAACTCACGCGTAATAACAGTGGCTTTTTGCCACCAATGTATCACCGAATGGTCTCCTGGGTTGGGCTATGGGTAGAAAACACAGGAAAACCTGTACAAAAAGTCAGTTGGAATGGAACTGATGAAAAAGAAGGTTTGAAGCAGCTTTTTGACGCCCTTCTTACTTATAAAGACTTCGGTTTGATTCACCATACAGGTCGTGGGTTTGATCTGCCTTTAATTACCTACCGTGCCATGCGCCATGATATGCAGATGCCCATCCGGTTAAATCATTACGATATTCGCTATCGGTTTAGTAATTCAAACATTGACCTAATGGATGAATTCAGTAACTATGGGGCTAGTTCCTATCCAAAGCTGAAGCATTTGGGCCATTTGATAAATGTGCCCTTTAAGCAGACCGGTGAGGGAAATGAAGTTTTGAAAATGTATAGTGAAGGCAAACTTGATGAAATTGAACACTACTGCTACGAAGATGTGATGGCAACATATGTGGTCTGGCTTCGCATGAAATATACAACCGGTGATATTTCAGAAGAAATTTTCAAAAACCTGAACGAACGTGCCATTCGAAAGCTTATGGAAATTCAGGCTGAAACTTAGTAATAACTTGTTCGATTAATTAATTTTATTTATTGCGTATCAAGTCTCCCCTAATAAGGGGAGATTCAGAGGGGTGTTCATTGGTTTTTCCACATTCTGATGAACATCCCCCTCATTCTCGCTTACGCGTTCAAAAAATGAGCCCTTTTCTAAGGGGGACTTTTAATTCAGGCTCAAAACTAGTTCTTATAGATTTTCTGTACTTTACTATCTACCTTCAAATGCGATTAAAAGACACTCTTTTATTGGCTTTTCAATTAATGATATTCATTTAAGACACGTTTTATGATTACATCGATGACAGGATTTGGCCGCGGTGAGGCTTCCAAAAATGGATTACAGGTAACTGTTGAAATAAAGACATTGAATAGTCGCTACCTTGATATATCAACGCGAATGCCTCACACCATTCAGGATAAAGAGATGTCTGTAAAAGAGATTGTGCAGAATCACTTATCCCGCGGAAAGGCTATAGTAAATATTAATGTCGATAAAAAAGCCTCTGCCCAGCCCAAAATCACGTTTAGCTCAGAGATGCTTAAGAACTACACTGAAATGCTTCGTGAAATGAAAGCAGAAGCCGGTATTTCTGAACCTCTTAAAATTACCGATCTTTTTAATTTTGATGACATTTTTGAATCGCGCAAGGAAGATGAGAAAAGTATAGAAATTATCTGGGATTGTTCAGAAAAAGCCCTGAAAAGTGCCCTGATTTCCCTCAATAAAATGAGACAGAAAGAGGGCAAAGAACTTGAAAATGACCTTCAAAAACAGATCAATAATATTCTTCTGCTACTTGATGATGTAATTGAACAATCCGATAAAAAGACCCCTGATATGCGGGACAAACTCAAGCAGCGTATTATAAAACTGGTCTCGGATGAAAATTTCGATCCGGACAGAATGGAGATGGAAGTAGCCATACTGGTTGATAAAATGGACATCAACGAAGAAGTGGTTCGATTAAAGTCTCACCTGAAATTTTTCCTGGAAGCATTGGAAGGTGATGGCCCGGTGGGTCGTCGGTTAAACTTTTTATGTCAGGAAATTAACAGAGAGCTGAATACGATCGGCTCAAAAGCCAACGACTCATCCATCTCCCACAATATAGTGCTGTGTAAAGAAAATCTGGAACAAATAAGAGAACAGGTCCAGAATATTGAGTAAACGAGGAAAAGTTATTGCGCTGGCAGCTCCCAGTGGTGGTGGAAAATCAACGATGGCAAAGCGGTTGTTGAACGAGTTTCCTGACCTGACATTTTCTGTAAGTGCCACCACCCGTCCACCCCGAAAAGGAGAAATTGATGGAAAGGATTATCATTTTTTATCGAAAGAAGAATTTCAGAAAAAAATTGATGCAGGTGAGTTTCTTGAATGGGAAGAATTTTACAAAGGCACCAGATACGGAACATTACAGTCTGACGTTGAATATCAGCTAAATAAAGGATATTTTATCTTGCTTGATATAGATGTTCTTGGAGCATTAAATATCAAAAATATTTACAGAGATGAAGCTTTAACACTGTTTATTTTGCCCCCATCTCTGCAAATACTTGAAGAGCGATTGCGCAATCGGGATACGGAAACTGAAGAAACGTTGAAAACCCGTCTCGAACGCGCGCAAAAAGAGATCTCATACTCCGACAAGTTTGACAAAGTTGTAGTAAATGATGATCTCGAAACTGCCTATAGTGAAATTAAGCAGGCAGTAAAACATTTTATGAATTCATAAATAACCGGAAGAACAAATGCCCATACGCACATTAAATCTTGACAAACTCGGCGACGAAGGCGGTAACAAATACGAAAAAATCGTCATTATGTCGAAACGCGCACGTCAAATTGCTGCACAGGAAAAGCTTGAACTCGACGAAAAACTTAAATATTTCGAAGGGTTTGAAGATGAAGACGAATTCACCTTCAACGAAGAGCAGGAACGAATTTCTAAATCGTTTGAAAAACTGCCTCATGCTACGCAGCGTTCTGTATCAGAAATGATGGACGAGAAAACAACGTACAAGTACCCAAAGAAAGAGTTATAAATGCTATCCGGTAAACGCATTATACTTGGCGTTACCGGTGGCATCGCTGCTTACAAGGCAGCGTATTTATTACGCGATTTTCAAAAAGCGGGAGCCGAAGTCCGAGTCACAATGACTCCTTCAGCTACCCGCTTTGTTGGTTCTGAGACCTTTTCTGCACTCAGCAGATACCCCGTTGCCGTCGATGTTTTCAACGAATCGGAGCCCGGAAGTGACTGGACCAAGCACATCCAATGGGGCGAATGGGCTGACCTATTTGTAATTGCACCCTGCACCGCCAACACTCTTGCCAAAATCGTGAACGGCCAGTCAGATAATATGCTAACGACTACCGTACTCGCTGCAAGATGCCCCATTTTGATATGCCCTACCATGGACGGCGAAATGTATGAGAGTCCATCCGTTGTAACGAATCTGAAAAAAGCGAAAGAGTCAGGATACCATATTCTTGAGCCTGAATCCGGATATTTAGCCAGCGGGCTCGATGCAAAGGGACGCCTCCCCGACCCTGATAAAATTCTTGAATTCTCTGACGTAATCATCACTGAAAACAGAGAAGCCGGCCCCCTGTCCGGTAAAAAAGTCGTTGTTAGTGCCGGTCCTACCCGTGAGTTTATTGATCCTGTGCGTTTCCTATCTAATCCAAGTTCCGGCAAAATGGGTATTGCCATGGCAGATGCAGCCGTTCGACTTGGAGGCAATGTGGTCCTGCTAAAAGGCCCGGTTGATGAAAAAGAATCAGAACGCATGCAGGTTGAGGATTTTGTGTCAGCAGATGACCTTCATCAACTCGCAAAAAAACACCAGGATGCCGACCTTTTCATTATGGCTGCAGCTGTATCGGATTTTAAGCCTAAGAACGTATTTGAAGAAAAAGTTAAAAAAGAAATTTCAGACTCTAATCTCGAACTCGAAAGCACTCCCGATATTTTAGAGTGGCTGGGTAAAAACCGTAAAGAACATCAGGTGCTGATCGGTTTCGCTATGGAGACAAGTAATCTCGAAGAGAACGCAAAAAAGAAGCTTGCCAAAAAGAATGTCGACTGGATCTGTGCAAACTCATTAACGGGAGCAAATTCAGGGTTC
>PWFZ01000458.1 GCA_003555185.1 Balneolaceae bacterium
AGAGGCTTCTTCACTCGAAGAGATCAATGACTGGCGCGAAGAGCTCGATGACCGATTTGGTGATCTGACAGAGGGAGCTGAGTACCTGCTTCTTGCAACCGAAATAAAGCACTTTGCTTCAAGATTACTGGTGAAGAAAGTAACCACACGTGCAAACAGAATGTGGCTGCAGTTTCCAAAAAACAACTCGGATGAAGGACAGCAGCTTTATGATTCCGGATTCTTTCAATTGCTGATGAAAGAGATACAGGCTAATTCTGATCACAAGTATGATGTGATTCAAAAGAATGACTCTGTAAGACTTGTCATATTTGACATTGAAAATCCTATGGCTGCTAAAGAGTATCTGTCACAGCTAACGCCTTTCGAAACCGCACCTGTAGAAGTTACGGCATGAAAATAGAACTCGACAAAGCATGCGAACTGATTAAGCAGGGAAAACTTGTTGCAATCCCTACAGAAACGGTTTACGGTTTGGCAGCGGATGCAAAAAATGCTTTAGCGGTTCAAAAAATATTTAAAAAGAAAGGCCGTCCCGCCGATAATCCGCTAATTGTTCATATTTCATCTCTGAAACAGATGGAAGATTTTTCTGATGAGATCCCGGAAGATGCTTATCGTCTTGCCGGGAAATTCTGGCCCGGACCTCTCACACTGGTTCTTAAGCGAAAAAATGAAGTTTTAGATATCGTTACCGCCGGGTTGGATACTGTTGCTATTCGAATGCCGGATCATCCAATTGCCTTAAAGCTCATTGAGGAAACAGGGCCTGTTACTGCACCCAGTGCGAATAGATCGGGGAAGCCAAGCCCCACAAAAGTGGAGCATATTGTCCAGGATTATGGAGATTCCCTGCCCTATCTCGATGGCGGCCCAACAAATATTGGAATAGAATCTACGGTACTGGATCTGTCAGAAAAACCCTATCGGGTACTAAGGCCCGGAAACATTTCATCAGACGAAATCTCTGAAATATTGGGTGAAGAGATAAAGAGAGCAAACAAAAGCCGAAAAAGTCCCGGTACCCGCCATTCACATTACAAACCAAAAGCATCTGTTCACTGGCTTGATCTAGTTCACACTGACAATCTTGACCCCAATGCATTTTACATCTTCCATAATACTGAATTAGAGAAGCTCCCATCTAACGCTATACATTTTCACGGAGATTATTCCCTGTTTGCCCGTTCTCTGTATGACCTATATCGCACAGCAGATTTGGAGAAATTGAGTTCAATTTATATTGAACCTTTTTCAAATCTGTCCGACTCCCCTATTATTTCTGCACTTTTTAACAGAATTGAACACTCTGTCAGCCAATAGTTTAGGTTCTACCCCCACCTTTTAGAGATTATTTTCACAAATAATTGAACGAAATTTTTGCCTTTGATTGTTTATCGATGCGAGACACAGAGTTATTTCAATAACTCTATGAGAGTTCTTAACCCCAAAATCTTAGAAATACTATGAACAAGACAAATAATATTTTCAAAAAACTACTGATATTTATACTGGCTCCGCTTTTAGGTGCTTTTATATTTACAGCCTGTAGTGATGACACACCAACGACTCCTCCGGTAGAAGAAGAACCGGAATTAAATATTGTTGAAACCGCTGATGAAGCCGGCGATTTCACAATTCTTTTAGAGTTAGCGACAAGAGTAGGTCTGGATGAAGCACTCGCAGAAAGTGAACTAACCTTATTTGCACCCACTGATGATGCCTTTGGTAATATCGATAGCGATGTATTAGAGAGCTTAACAGATGAGCAAGTTACTACAATATTATCATATCACGTACTTGAGGGAGCCGTAACTTCCGGACAAATCGGCGGCCAGCAAGATGCTGAGACGCTTTTAGGTGAATTGCTTCTACTTCAAGCCAACGATGGAGTTACAATTAACAACTTCTCAAGCGTAGTAGCTGCAGATATTGAAGCAAGTAATGGTGTAATTCATGCAATAGATGAAGTTCTTCTTCCACAGGATATTCGTATCGCTTTAGGCGCTTCTAATATATTGGATGTTGCAGTTCAAACGGACGGTTATGACATTCTTGTTGATGCCATTGAAAGAGCAGGCCTGACAACCACCATTCAGTTTCTTGGTCCATTTACAACATTTGCCCCCTCAAATGAAGTATTTGAAGCATTTGGTGTTGATAATGTTGAGGCTTTAACTGACGAACAACTGGCTGATATTCTTACATACCATGTTCTTTCGGGTGAAGTATTTGCCGGAGATTTGGCACCAACAAATACAGTTGAAAGTGTAAATGGAGACAATCTGTTTATTACCGCAGACGGTGATGAAGTTGTTATTAATGGAACTACAAATGTAGTTGTACCGGATATTCAGGCCACCAATGGTGTTATACATGCAATTGATGGTTTACTTCTCCCTGATGCATTTGGAAACGTTGTTGATAACGCGATTAAACGATATGAGTTAACAACATTGGTTGATTTAGTTGTGCAGCAGGACCTGGCCGAAACGCTGTCAAACCCTGAGGCGGAATTCACAGTCTTTGCTCCTACTAATGATGCTTTTGACGAAATAAGTGAAACACTTGCAGGATTAGATGATGAACAGGTAACTGAAACACTTCTCTATCATGTGTTAGGCGCAATCGTGCTTGCCGGTGATCTTGAAGAGTCACAACGAGTGGAAACTCTCAATGACGGAGAAGAAATTCTCGTGGAATTTGCAGATGGAGTTGTGACAATCAATGATAATGCTGTTGTACAAGTTGCTGATGTAGAAGGGACTAATGGAGTTATTCACGTTATAGATGCCGTATTGATTCCCGGTGCCTTAGGTGGCGGAGCTCCTGATGAAGAAGAAATATCAGCCAATATCACAATAGAAAATGACGGTTCTTCTGCCTGGTTAATTCGGGAGATAGACGGTGACGGAGCTGCCGGTGAATCGGACGAGCAAAACGCAGCGCTTACACTTGATGATGGATTACGTTTTACAGTCACAAATCTTGGCGCTGATAACCATCCTTTTCAGTTACGTGATGCTGACGGTAATGTATTAATTGCAGCAGCAGGTGATGGGTCACTTCAAGATAATGAGGATATTAATGTAGTTGTTGATGATGACGAAGGCACAATTACATTCACCTTGACCGGTGATCTTGCGGCAAACGTTGCAACGTACAATTGCCAGCCACACGCAGATATGGAAGGTGTCCTAACAGTGAACTAAGCTAAAACACCCTATTTTATTTTTCAAAAACAGCTCCAAATTGGGGCTGTTTTTATTTTACCCAAACCCCACTAATATGTTTACATTTCTATCTTCCAATAAAGCACACATTATGGTTTCAATACTATTTGGCTCCATGGTTTTAACCACCGGTTGCAGTAGTGATGATGATGACGGCGGATACTTCGCATCAACTTCTCCCCCAACGTCCGTGATTACAGTTGAAGACAATACCATAAATAGCCTGCCATTAGTAGCCACGAAAACAAGTACAAACGGTAAATTAAGCTGAATCTGATTTTCAACATTAAAACAGTTCCTATGTTGGAGCTGCTTTAGTTTTAACCACTCTACAGCTTTTAATGCTACTTTCACATTTATGATTAAAACTTACATCAATCCATTTCTATATCATTTAAACAATATCTAATCGTTGAACTGATTGACTAACAAAGAGAAACAGTGGACACCCCACTTAACAGTAATTAATCTAAGATGAGAAGACTTATGTTATATAGACTTTTAGCTTTGCTAACAATATTTTCAATGGTGCTGCTAACAATAGTGGCCTGTGGTGACGATGCGACTGTTGATCCACCCGTCGAAGAAGAACAAAATATCGTAGAAACAGCCGGTGAAGATGGAAACTTTACAATACTGCTAAACCTGGTTCAGGACCTTGGACTTGCAGAAACACTATCTGAAAATGAATTTACTCTGTTAGGCCCCACTGATGATGCTTTTAATAGCTTACCGGAAGGTGTTTCACTGGAGGACTTAACTGAAGAACAGCAAATTGAACTGTTACAATACCATCTAATAAGTGGCACTGTAACATCTGCTGAAATTTCGGAACAACAAGATGCAGAGTCCGCACAAGGTGAATTGCTTTTGTTGCAAAATGTTGAAGGAGAAATTACCGTCAATAACACAGCAAACGTAGTCTCAGGTGATATAATGGCCTCCAACGGGGTTATTCATGCCATTGATGAAGTGCTGTTACCATCAGAGGTTAGAATACAAACCGGCAGGCCAAACATTGTAGACATCGCAATGGAGACAGACGGATATGATGTACTTACATCAGCAGTGGAAAGTGCAGGACTGATGACCACCCTTCAGTTTCTAGGACCATTCACCGCATTTGCTCCAAATGATGAGGCGTTTGCCGAAGTAGACCTTGAAGGACTTTCGGATGAAGAACTTGCCAATATACTTCGCTATCACGTCATCGAAGGTGAATTCCTTGTTGCCGATCTGGACCCCGAGCAGGAAGTGGAAACATTACTTGAGGGTCAATCAATTCTCATAACCATAAACGAAGATAACGAAGTGTTTATCAATGAAACATCTCAGGTTACAGTACCTGATATCCCTGCTTCCAATGGAATTATTCACGCAATAGATCAGGTCCTTTCACCTGAACAAGGCGAAGAATAACGAGAAGTTTTTTAACTACAAATATTCAGGTTATTATAAAGCAGCTTCTTTAAGGAGCTGCTTTTTTTATGTCATTCATTAACACTTCGCAGACAATAAAAGATGTTATAATTATTTTATATTAACATATTTAATCCATTGCCTTGTAGTTACTTAAATTGTTACACCTATATTTTTTATAAATCGTTCTAAATCAATTAACCTTTCGATATTTTGAAGACTCCAAACTATTCAAACATACTTGAAGCTGCCGATCGAATCGCTCTGCACGCTCATAAAACTCCGGTGTTTACTTCAGATTCATCAAACCAAAAAGCTGAAACAGAGCTCTTTTTCAAATGCGAAAATTTCCAAAAAGTGGGTGCTTTTAAATTCCGCGGAGCCTCTAATGCTGTCTTCTCACTATCTGATGAGGACGCATCAAAAGGAGTAGCAACACACTCCTCCGGTAATCATGCACAGGCATTGGCTCTTTCTGCCAAACTTCGAAATATACCTGCATTTGTGGTAATGCCCCGCAATGCCCCTCCTGTAAAAATTGCTGCCGTAAAAGGATACGGAGCTGAAGTAATACTTTGCGAACCTACCCAGGCCGCCAGGGAAAGCACTCTTGAAAAGGTGGTGGCTGATACCGGTGCAACGTTCATTCATCCATACGATAATGTGAATGTTATCGCCGGACAAGGTACAGCCGCTGTTGAACTATTATCGGAAGTCCCGGACCTCGATATTATCATCACCCCTGTTGGTGGTGGCGGTTTACTGAGTGGTACGGCAATTGCAGCGAAACATATTAAACCGGATATTCAGGTAATCGGTGCTGAACCCCAGCTTGCTGATGATGCCTATCGCTCTTTCAAATCAGGAAAACACATTCCTCTTGAAAAAACCGATACAATTGCCGATGGATTACGTACATCTTTAAGTGAACGGACGTTTTCGATTATCCACGATAAAGTGGATGATATTGTAACCGTATCTGAAGCCTCCATCATAAGAGATATGAAATGGATTTGGGAGCGAATGAACATGATCATTGAAACATCCTGCGCCGTTCCGGTTTCCGCCGTTTTCGATAAAAAAATTGATGTGAAAGGTAAAAAAGTTGGAATCATCATCACCGGCGGTAACGTAGATTTGTCAAAACTGCCCTGGCAATAACCATTGTCTAACATTTCTATTACTCAGTTTCATATCTATTTTCGAATGCATAATTTAAGTGGAATTGAAACCTGTCAGGTTTCTCTTGTCATAATTCAAAGAGTATAAACCTGATAGGTTTTAAGGTTAATCAGATAATTACCAGTAAAAGAGGAGTTCATCAAAAAGTTTGCTTCAATATTTTTTCTATCGGTGCTGCTGCTTATTTGCACTAAGTACTCATTCGCACAGGTAAATACTTCAGTGGATGTAATTGGAGTAATTAGTACCGGTGATCAAACTCCCTTTTGGATGCAGTCTAACAGAAACGGAATTTATTCGACGGAGGGGAGTCAGTTATTAAGCAGATTTCAAGCGCATGGAACCGAAGAGCTATCTGATGCTGTCAGAGTTCTTTATGGTGCAGACTTCATTGCCCGACCGGGAACACAATCATCTGCTCATTATAATCAGGGGTTCGTGAAACTGCAGGCATACGGCGTAGAATTTGCTGCAGGACGCTTTGAAAACAGCTCTCCGATCCACAGTGAAGAGTTAAGCATGGGTTCACTAGGGGTAAGCCGAAACGCAACTCCTGTACCGCAGATACGACTTGGCTTGACCGACTGGACCTCCATTCCCTTCACACAAAATTTTATTCAAATAAAAGGACGGGTTGCTCATGGATGGCTGGGCAGCAACCGTGCTACAGACAATGTTCTATATCATGAAAAAGTGGGACATGC
>PWFZ01000029.1 GCA_003555185.1 Balneolaceae bacterium
ATTATTATTCCGGCATCTCTAACCATAGTATCAGCATTCGTTTCACCCAAAATCTCTTCGGCTTCATTAATGAGTCCCTTCATCGCTTCACAGATCACGCCTTCTGCTTCTTCATCAAGTTTTTCAAATACTTCCTCAAGACGTTTTATGTGATGTTCTGTTTCTTTTATATGGCTTTCGATAGCATTTGATAGTTTTTCAGAGGAAGCCTTATCCCTCATTTTAGGCAGGGTCTTGATAAGATGCGTTTCTGCCCAATACATATCTTTTAATTCATGAAGGAATAGTTCGTGAAATTTCGAATCTTTCTCTAATGTTTGAGTTTGTGGTGACATAGTTATCTCATGGTTTTTTGATTTTTGATTTAATTACCCGGGTACTTGTAAATAGTATGGGGGTGCTGGCAGGACAGATATCAAGTAAGCGGATTTACTCTGATCCCTGGGTTTTTACAATCTTATTGTAAACGCCCATAATTAGTATAGGTGCAGCCCATTGTCCTACAAATAGTGCTTTATCAGATTTTGCCAAAAGATTTAAGGCTAATGATACTCCCATTACACCCAAAGCCGACCATAGATATGCATCGGATGGCAACTCTGCGGTTAAATCTTCTATCTCTCTCGCTATCTGGCCTTCTTCTTTACTTTTATTTTTATTTCTTGTCTTAGTCAAAATAGCCATAGTCTTGATTCCTTTAGGTTATACGTTTTATAGATTTCTTCCTTTTAAAGAAAGAACATCTCTTGTTTTATTACTCGCTTTATAAAGATTTGATTTTTTTTAAGCCTAATAAATAGTAATTAGCGCGTTTTTCATGTAGCAATATTTGCTACATGCTAACCCGGACGTACAAGAGTGATAAATTTAGTTTTGAGAATCAAAACGTCAATCTTACAAAAAATTTAGACCTATATATAACTGCCACCGGACGTAAGATGGTTAGTTTATATCGTAGCTAAATACGGAGAGAAATCAGTTACCTGCCATAATCCAAAGCAACTCGATTTATCCTTAGATATAGTGAGATTAAAACTATGTGATTAAGATGATTACAATTCGTGGTTCACAGTTTATGGGTGACAAAAATATTTTGGAGATATAATCATAAACAATATCAGGAAACCCAAAAAGTCGGTTTCTGATCAAAGAATTAAGGAGAAGGAAATATGATAAGTGTATTCATTGCTGACAGTCATCCACTAATGAGAGAAGGAATTAAAAAGGTATTACAGAACCAACTTGATATTCAGGTTACCGGAGAAGCGAAGGACGGACATGAAGTACTTTATCTCCTTGAAAATTATCTGCCTGATATCCTTATTTTAGAAATTAGTATGAGTGGAAAAAGTGGGCTTGATTTAATTGAGGATATCCTGAATATCTATCCTGACCTTCCAATTTTAATGTTGAGTATTCATCCTGCAGAACGGTTTGCAATCAGATCACTGAAGGCGGGTGCATGGGGATATCTTTGCAAAACAAGTACTACAGATCACCTGATTACTGCAATACGAAAAATTGTAGTTGAAAGACGAAAATACATATCAACAGAAGTAGCAGAGCAGCTTGCCCTGCAGATAGATCACGAAAATCGCCCACCACATGAATCGCTGTCTAATCGTGAGTATGAAATTATGTGTTTGATTGCGGCAGGATACAGCGTGCAACATGTAGCCAGAAAACTTTCTCTAAGTTTTCATACGATTCATTCTTACCGATCTCGCATTAAAGAAAAGATGAATTTAAGTACAAATATTGAGATGGCTCATTATGCTATTGAAAATCAACTTATTAATTAACACTGCCAACTGATTATAAACCCCGGTTGGCATAAAATTTATCATATAAATTACACCGGAAAGCCATGAATGAATTCACAACAAAAGGTGACAGAGTAAGAGAGAGTACATCGGAACACATGAAACAGGTTATTGATGAAAAGACCTTTGAAAATGTGAAAGATTATTTCGACCGATCCGATAATGTGATTTCCTATCGAATTTCAGAACTGGATAAAGAGTGGGATATTGAGCGTGTGCTGGAATTAAATATGTCGGCACTGGCGCTCACAGGTTTTGCAATGTCTTTTAAAAATAGATATTGGTTGGCTTTACCAACGGTTGTTGTGGGCTTTTTTGCCCAGCATGCTCTACAAGGTTGGTGTCCGCCGGTGGAATTTTACAGGTTTCTGCGGTTTAGGACCCGTCAGGAAATTGAAAAAGAAAAGCATGCGTTAAAGGCTTTAAGAGGAGATTATGACAATATTAAATCAGCCGAAGAAGCATACCTTGCGGTAATGAAATAATTTACAAAACAGGGCCCGTTGCAGCAGCTTCAGTTTGGAGGGTCCACTGTTCCTCTTGCTGGACAAAGAC
Organism: Balneolaceae bacterium; assembly: GCA_003555185.1. Taxonomy (GTDB): domain Bacteria; phylum Bacteroidota; class Rhodothermia; order Balneolales; family Balneolaceae; genus SW132. The sequence goes on from PWFZ01000029.1 coordinate 2,379, forward strand.
ACATTTTCCGGCCTGAGTGAAGGACGATTCCGCTGCTTCCCAGCGCCTCACTTCGATCTCAATACGACCATACTCCCATCTTATAACATTATATCCATTAGGTTCATAACGTACTCGTCTTGATATGGCTGTTCCCGCCTGAGCCACTATAATAGCCCGGTCGGAGCTTGGATAAAAAGTTCTGATATCTCCGGTGTATCCCTGGTGAAGATGGCCGGCAAGAAGAAGATCTACATTATTCTGTTCAATAATTTTTAGTGCTTTTGTGGCTCTGCCTACTAAAGTAACACCGGTGTTTTCCTGTCCGGGTGGAGGTATAAAAGGGTGGTGGGTCACGATAATTTTAAAATGGTTTTTAGGCAGACCGGAGAGGATTTTTTGCAGCTCATCAATTTGATCCGTGGAGATCCGACCGCTTTTCCATGTAAGCGAACGGGCTGTATTTATTCCCATAATCGTAAGATTGTCATCCACGTAGCGGGGAAACATATCGTCGGTAATATAGTTTTTAAAACGCCCCAGGGGGCTGATGAACCGCCTGAAGACATCAAAGAGAGGAATATCGTGATTTCCGGGGATGCTAATCTGCGGCTTCGGCAATTGTTTCATGTAATCTGCGGCTGACCGAAACTGAGATTTTCTTGCCCGTTGTGTGAAATCTCCGCTGTTTACTACAACTGTTGGCTGTAGCTGTTGTAATTCTTTCACTAAACCATCGGCAATTTTTGAATCCTCAGTTCCAAAATGGAGATCCGAAATGTGTGCGATTGTTTTCATGGTACAACCACCCGTAAACTTTTAGGATGAATTTTAAATCGAAGCGGAGTAATTAATTTATAATTTTCTCCATCAATAGCTGCCGTAACATTCTTTTTCCAAGTGTTAACCGTTGCTTTTTCTAATAGATGCGCCTCCAAATTTTCGGCACCTTTTATACCTTTAACCGTAAGATGCCAGGCCATAAGTAATAGTGATCCAAAGCCATAAGAACGTGCAATACATAGCCAGAGTTTACCTTCGCTGAGAGAGGGCCTGAAAAAATCAGAATTCATGATTTCTTTGTATTCATTATTTCCCACAAATAAAAAAGGTGTAAAAAGGGTTGAGCTGATTTGCTCTCCTTCAACAGACATTCTCATTCTTGGTATACGCTTTATTACCCGAATGGTAGCTACAATTTTGGCCCACCATTTACGCCACCCTTGTTTCTCGGTTTTTTCTCTCTCTTTCACAATTTTTGGATAGAGACCCAGCGTGGCATTGTTAATAAATATGTGTCCATTTACCTCACCTGCATCAATTTGCTGTACATGCATCCGGTCGAGAAGGTCAATAGCTTCTAAAGGATCCAATGGTATTGCCGCATCCCGGGCAAAATTATTTTTAGTGCCCAATGCTAAAACCAAAAGTGATATTTCTTTGTTAATTACCAAATTTGCAGCAGAACTAACCGTTCCATCACCCCCGCCTATAATAAGTACATCAATTCCATCATTGAGTATTCGTTTAAGTTCAATTCTGATCTGATTACCGGGTACAATGGCCAGATTATCGGGTGAAACCCGGCCGTTGAGATGGGTTTTAATCTGCGTGAGACGTTTCTCATTTTGTTCTGGTGTTAATACACCGGATGCATTATTGATGACAGCACCGATTTTCATGACGAATCCGGAAGCCTGTAACCGGCTGCGGCACCGCCTCCGTAAATTATATGAGCGGCTAATAGATGAAGATAATATCTATTTAATTCTATGGAAGGCGGATTCGGGTGCAATTTAAAAATAAGATGCCAACCGGCTATACCTGTTAAACCATACATCAGGCCATGCAAAGAGCCGCTCGGTAAGCCTGGACCTGCCGAAGTTGATCTCCAGATGAAATGTGAACTGATTAAAAACAGCGTTCCGATTGAGTAGTGTACTATCCAGCCCGCGAGTGAAGATTCCTTTAAAGTTTTACAATACCGGAAATATCGCAAAAGCTGATTCAGCAACAACGGTTCTTTAAAGTGTCTGTTGGTAATTCCGGACGCTATGTAACTGAATAACGTCATAAAGGAAGTCCCAATCATTGCCCCTGATAATATTCTAACGGCGGTCATAATCATTTGAATTCGTGGACTATTCCATAATGGTACCAGGTCGCTTAACAGATGGACGTTACTTTTGCGATAATTGCGTCAGTTTTTAAGCTACTTCCGTTACAGCTATTTCCCGGCAGATTTGTGCACATTTAAAACAGGCTTCTGCACATTTTTGACAATGGTCCATATCATGCTGCTGACACTCCTCACCACATGCCTGGCAAATTTCGGCGCATACACGGCACATTCGTTCTGCAAATTCTGATTTGCGAGCCATAAATTTGGATGCCATCATACAGATGTCCGCACAGTCGTAATCAAGCTGAATACATCTAGTCAGCATTTTAATATTTTCTTCCTTCAGGCAGGAAGTTGCGCAATGTGAGCATGCAACTGCGCACTCGTTACATGCATCTATACATTCTTGAAATTTTTCGTGTCTCATGATTCCTCTTGAAAATTAGATGTTTAAATATGTTGAATTTAATCTCATTAAATGGGTCAGGCATTGCATTACAAAAATTTAAGTGTTTGTTGTAAATATTTTCTGGAAGAAATAGGAGTGTGAAATGGGAGAGATTAAATAATATTTACATTGTATCAAGTGAGACAAGCATTTTAAAAAACAGAAATTATCTGTGAAAATAGTAAGATGAGATGCAAAGATATGTAAGACTTTACCCTTCTTCTATAATGTAATCCTCGGTAAATTAGATCATTATATGTTATGCGAAGAAAATGATCCGTGAAAGTGACACGGATCTCCGACGAGTTGGAATAAAAAGGATTATTCAGCCCTTAAAATACATTCGTATTTATTCGATTTAAGAAGGAGAGTTTGTTAATGAAAATTCAGGAAATAAATAAAGATGTAAAAGTTAGAAAGCTTCAGGAAGATAATAGAAGGCTAAAAAAATCTCTGGACGAGACAAGAAAAAGCAAAAAGCACTATCAACATCTGATAGAGAATGCCGGAGAAATTATTACGATTTTGAATTATGATGGCACAATTCGATTTGAAAATCCGGCGTTGAAACGAATCCTCGGCTACAAATCTGAAGAGTTATTGGACAATAATCTATTCAATTATATCCACCCGGAAGACAGGAGAGACGTAGAACGAAAAATTGCGCAAGTTGTGAAATCAGTGGGAAACAAAAGTTCACTTGAGTTTCGGTATAAGCACAAAAAAGGAGAATGGAGACACCTCGAAAGTTTCGCCAAAAACATTGAGTACCCAAAATTTGGACCCGGTCTGTTATTCAATTCAAGGGATATAACGGAACGGGTGAAGACCCGTGTTGAACTGGAAAAAAATCAACAAAAACTGTTTCATGCCCATCATATTGCCAGAATAGGAGGTTGGGAGTGGGATATTGAAAAGAATGAAATTACTATTTCGGAAGAGTTACGGAAAATAATTGGAGTTGCAGAAAATGCAAAAATAAATACGCTAAGTGAAGCACTTCAATTCGTACATCCAAATGACAGGGATAGGACGGATAGAATAATCAGGAAAGCTTTGGATGAAAAGAAAGGGTATAGATTTGAATACAGGATATTGCAACCCAATGGTGGAGTAAAGTTTTTATATGGGAGGGGTGAAATTGAGACAGATGGAAATGGTAAAGCAGTAAAATTAACAGGAATTGGTCAGGATATAACAGAGCTTAAAGAAGCAGAACAAAAATTACAACTCTATACCCAAAAGTTAAAAAAACTGACAGCAAAGCAGGAGAAAATTCGTGAAAATGAACGAATTCGCATTGCCAGGGACATTCATGATGAACTGGGTCAAATGCTGACTGTTTTGAAAATGGATATTTCCAGCTCCATAAGCAGAAGAAAAAAAGAATATGGAGATAAATATATGTCGAAATACTCGGAGGAGATATCTGAAGTTGTTAACGGAATTGATACGATCATACAATCTGTACAACGTATTACCATGGAGTTGAGGCCGGGTGCCTTGGTTGATCTTGGATTAAAAGATGCC
>PWFZ01000433.1 GCA_003555185.1 Balneolaceae bacterium
GAAGAAGTGCTTGTGTAAAAACTCGCCAAAACTGAGACCGGATACAGCAGCAATAATTTCTCCGGCCACCGAATACATCATATTGCTGTACACATAGTTGGATCTGAAAGGCTGTTCAAAATCATGATAGCGCATTCTGTAAATCAGCTCTTCGGGAGGTCTGTTGGTCATATACTGAAGTCTGTTTCCAAGCATTCTTCCAACACCTACCTGATGGGTCAAAAGATCACGAATAGTTACTTCTTGTGTTACCCAGGAATCACTCAGTTTAAACCAGGGCAGATGTTCTGTTACTTTATCATCCCAGCCTATAAGGCCCTGATCAACCAGCACGCCCATGGCTGATGCGGTCATATTTTTGCTCACAGAGGCGATGCCGAACTGTGTATGCTTATCTACCGGCATGTCATGCCCGAGTCGCTGTGTACCGAACCCTGATGCATACACCACTTCATCATCCTTCACAACCGATACGGCAAGACCGGGTATACTCCATTGCTGCATATTTTCGTTTACCCACTCCTCAAAATTATCAGGAACGGCTGTTTGGGCATTCGCAATTGGCTGAACGAAAAAGAGTAACAATAGCGGAAGAATGTAGCGAGTTAATTTCATGGAGGCGTTCGTTTTTATGAAAGTTAAAGCGTTTAATAATACAAAAAAGGAGGGAGCCATGCCGTTATTGATAGGGGATATTAAAGGCGTGATTTCGACAAGTAAAAATAGTCAACCTTCAGGCTATTAAAATCCTGAAGCTGTTTTTTTTAATTAAGGCAGGATATTTTCATCAAATCGTCTTAGTTGTTCAAAGTATCGCTGAATGAGCTGCTGATACTCATCACTGAATTTCGTGTAGTTTGGATCCTGTAGCCTCGATCGGATCTCCTGTTTCAATTCTTCCAATGTCATTTCTGGCGGAAATTCACGAGCCATCTGTTCTGCCCGGGCCCCTTCCCGTTCCTCTTCTTCGCCACGCTGATCCATAGCTTCTTCGGCATTCAGCATACGGGACAATATATTTTGCTGTCGCTCAATCGTCATCGGGTCGGTAATACCACCACGCATATCATTTATGGAATCTTCCATCTCTTCCAGCACTCGCTGAAGTTCACTCAACGTTTGGTCTCCATCCCGCAATGCGCCGCTTTGCTGCATCTGCTGAAGTTGCCTTCTAATTTCATTTTGTTGACGAGCCATTTGATCGAGCCTTTCAGATTGTTCCCGTGTCAGTCTGTCTCCCTGAATATCATTAACCATATCCTGTAGCTGCTGATTTAATTCTTGCTGCTCGCCGGACATCTTTTGCATATTTTCAATCATCTGTTCCATAGACATTCCTCCTCCGTCGCCATTTTGATCCTGATCCATCAGCTGATCAAGCAGGGATGCAATGGTAGAAGAGAGCTCATTAATTCCACCCAGTGATTCCCGGGTTGTAATGGTAGCACCGCGCTGGTTTCGCTCAGACATTTCGTTGATGGAGCGCTGGAGCACCTGCTCTATTTCAGCTTTCTTTCTATTTACCTGATTGGGAATTCCCGGTAACTCAGCAGATATTTCGAATATTGAATCTGCAACAGCGGAAAACTGATTGCTTACATAGTTTTGCTGTCGAGCCAGTTCCACAAATCCCTGACTTCGATTTTGTGTTTCTGTCGAACGTTTAGTCAGATTTTCCTGAGCTTCAGAAAGCTCCAGTAGTGTGTATAATGAACGCTGAAGGGCAAGAATATTGACCTGCATCTGCTGCCCACTCATTTGTTGAACACTATCACGAAACTTCTTTGCCTGCTCGCTGAGGTCTTCACTGATCTGCTGCTGTTGTTGCTGCATCTCTTCGGAGGGAGAAGAATCCCCATTCTCCATTTGATCGGACATATTTTGCTGAAGCTCATCCATCTGTGAATTGATCTCTTGCAGTTTCTGCTGAGCTTCTTCTTTAATTTGTTTAAGCTGTTCCTCAGAACGTTTTGGCGGGTTGTTGTCTAAATTCTCGAGTTGTTCTGATACCTGGTCAATATCTTCATTTACAGAATCAAGCTCTTGCTGAAGTTGCTCCATAGTAGCGTCGGGGTTCTCCTTCATTCGTTCCGCGAGATCTTCATATTGCTGCGCAAGCCTGTCCAGATCGGTGTTCATTTTAATCTGCTTGAAAAGCTCCTTGGTACGCTCCAGCCTTTCCTTGTAAAGCTCTTCGTTGAAAGTCACATTTTGAAGTGCCTGTTCTATTTGTTCAGATGACATATTTTCCATGGCTCTCCGCAGCTCTTCCAATGCTTTCTGCAAATCGGGATCATCCAGCTCATCCATCAGTTGTTGCAACTCCTGGTATGACTTTCGTGTCTCTTCTGACACTTTATCACTTTGATTCATTTCAGAACGAAGCTGTTCGAACTGATCTTTCATCTCTTTTACCGCGTTATCGATATCCCGTTGTCTTTCTGTTACATCTTCAAGCATTTCCTGCTCTTCAAAACCACCATCGGGGTTCTGACGTAATCGTTCGATAAACCGCTCATACTCCTGCTCCATCTGATCAAAACTATCAGATATATTATCCAGTTCTGACTGAACATCACGTTCTTTAGAATCTAACTCCTCGAAAGAGTCAGCCAGGGAAGGTACGGTGAGTGTAACTCGTTGAGATTCTCCCCATTTATATCCTCCTACTTCATCATTATCCCGTGCACGTATCCAAAAGTGAAGTTCATCACGCGGTCTCAAATCTTTTTCGGAAAGATCCCATTCAAAAAGTGTGGATTGTCCATTTTGTGGAACACCAAGGCTCATAGAACCGGTAACCGGCTGATTAACAAAAGCGCGCTTTTTCTCCCATAGAATTTCTGCTGATGTTAACCCAAAGTCGTCCGTGGCCTGATAAATAATATCAAGAGAAGAGGGGTTAGCCTTCCGGACTGTACTGGCGGGCTCCTGAATGACTACAATCGGTCGTTCATCTGATAACAGATGGGTGACAATCCGAAATGGATTCCGATTCTTTAACCCTTCGTTGTCGGTCATCTCAAATCTAAGAGTATCACTCGCCTGAGGGGTATAAGTATGGGAATAATGGAGGCTGTCATTTGTTTCTATCGAAACTTGCGATTCCTTAGTGATGAGGTTCAGAGAATCAACAATTTTGTTGGTTTTTCCCTCAATAAAGATTGTTGAACCTGCATAAAATTCAAGATCAGAAAAAGGGTATTCATGTTCGCTTTCTGAAAGTCCGGTATAGGAGGGAGGGGTTATTTTTGCGGTTAACTCTTCAAATCTTGGCTGAAGCTGTACATCTACCCGAAATGATTCACTTTGAAACTCATCCATCCTAATGTAGTAATTGATGGAGTTGGTCAGCTCAATTTCGTTTGATATAAATTCATTGTTTTCGAGCCGGTTCATGGGTCTTTCTCTGAAATTTTCCTCAACATCCGTTTTTAAGGCGATGGAAACATTTTCAGGTATTTGGTTGCCTTCGAAGGTGATCTTTGGTGCGACAGGCTGTCCATGTTCAACCGTAAAAGAGCCGGGGTCGATTGTGTACTGATAGGGGTTTGGCTTCTCAAAACTATTCCAGAAAGTAGCTGTACGATGTAAGCCGTCTGGATTATAAAAGGCCGAGAGAAAGAACGCACCAACCATAAGAAACATTACAGAGGATGATCCTAAAAAACGCCTGTGAGTCAGGCTGTTTGATGAAAACCTGTTAAGATCTTGTTGAATTTCCTCAAGCTGAACAGACTCAAGATTTCTATTCAGGGCAGCATCATAAAAGACAGATGATCTTTGGTCACCATCACTGTACAGATCAATCAGGTTCGCAATTTTTTCACCATCTAAGCTACGTTTAGCAAGAAATGAAGAAGAGAAAGATTTTAGACTGTCAAATTCCCTATATCTGTGAAAAAAGTATGCACCGACTCCTGATAAAATAACAATGAATGCTAACACAAGAGACTTAACAGTCGCAGAAAAATAAGTACCGCTTTCTATAAATTGCAGTAGCAGAAAACCCAATATTAAAAAAGAACAAAACAGAAAAACTGCTGTAAAGGAGTATTTCTTACGAATTCCACCGTATTTCTCCTCAAACGAGGTGATCAGAGCAGATATATGTTTATTCTTTTCTGTCATTTATTAATTTAAATGGACGGTGAATTTATTTAATGATTGGATTTACAGGATTTATAACTAGATATGGACGGGGAAATTATGCGAGATCTTCAAATAAAAAGTGATCCCGTACACTATATTTACCCTCTTGATCTTTAACACGTATGATCTCATGGTTAGCATCGTGTTCGAGATAGAGATACCATCCCTGTTTAGCTGCATCTTTCAGAAAGAGATCTTTTTCTTTAAGCGTTTGAAGCGGATGCATATCGTATCCCATAACCCATGGGAGAGGGACATGTGCAAAAGTGGGAAGTAAATCAGCGGTATAAATTAGTGATCTGTTCTCATCATAGATAAAGGGAAGCTGCTGACCAATAGTATGTCCGTCTGCATTAATGGTTGTTAAACCTTCTTCAAATGTGTGGCGGTCCGGTACAAGATTTAACTGTTCACTTTCTTTTATAGGATCAATATTTTCGGGTAAAAAACTGGCTTTCTCCCGGGCATTAGGCTTGATGGCTGTCTGCCAGTGTCGTTTGTTTACATGATATGTAGCATTGGGGAAACAGTGTCTCAGCTTGCCACTATCATCAAATTCTGTAGTACCTCCGCAATGATCGAAGTGAAGGTGGGTAAAAATTATATCGGTGATATCATCTGCTTTTAAATTGAGAGATGCTAAAGAGCGATGAATTTCACTGTGATCATAATCAAGGGAGTAAATCCCGGTCATCTTTTCATTAAATTTATCACCGCATCCATTATCTACCAGATAAATTTTGTCGGTTTTGTTTGATTTAATAAGCAGACATCGGGTAGCCATGGGGATACGGTTTTTCTCATCTGCTTCTATTCGTTTATTCCAGAGTGTTTTTGGAACGACACCGAACATTGCCCCACCGTCGAGTTTAAATCTCCCCGTTTCAATCTTATAGAGTTCCAGATCACCAATAACTACAGGCTTTGCCGACATAAATGAGTTAATTTTGTTAGGATGGTTTTAAGAAATGTAAACAAAAAAAGCCGATTTCGTTAAAAAATCGGCTTTTTAGAAAAGTGTTTACAAGTTTAGAATGAAGGTATGGGATCAATTCTGAAAAGAGTATCTAATAGCGTGATACCGATTAGAAGAAGAAAAAAAGCAAATCCCATAATCAGTAGCAACGTATTGAATTTTGCATCCCAGTAAAGGTTCATAAAAAAAGTAACTACAATACCGGCTTTGACTGTTGCTATTGCAATAGCAACAACCACGTTCCAGGGTGCAGGTATTTGAATCCATGTAACAGCAACAGTAATGAACGTTAGGAAAAAGAGGGAAATACCCACTCCCCAAAGAAATTTAGCTGAAGAAATATGATGATCACTCATGGTCTATAATTTTTTTCGTTTAATCGATAAGATAAAGTAGAGGAAACAGGAAGATCCAAATGACATCCACAAGATGCCAATAGAGTCCTGTGATTTCAACGTGAGTGTAGTATTTACTACTAAATACCCCTTTTTTGGCTTTTACAACAAGCCATAGCATAAGCCCAATCCCAATGATAACGTGAATTCCGTGAAGACCTGTCATCATATAGTAGATACTGAAGAAGATGTTTGCTTTTTCGTGGGCAATACCTTCATAAGCATAATATTCTCCGGGGAAAATTCCCTTTCCGAACTTATCGACATACTCAAAGTATTTAATCACCATAAATACAAATGCCAGGCCGATGGTTATCCAAAGGTTAATGATTAACCCTTTAATTTGATTTAACTGGGCTGAGCGAATCGCCATGGCTACAGTAAGTGAGCTACCAATCAATACAGCAGTATTAACCGTTCCCCAAAAAACATCCAGTTCTGTGGATGCCATTAAGAAAAGTTCTGGATACCATGAACGATAGACAATGTAGGCTGCAAATAAGCCTCCGAAAAATAAAATTTCTGTGACTAGAAAAACCCACATTCCCATTTTCGCAGAGTCAAATTGCTGATCTGAGTCAACAAAATAGTGCTTTAAATGTGAAGGTCTTTCTTCAACTGCAGAAGGTTCAGACATATTATTAGATGTTTTATGCTTTTTTAAGCTCTGGTTTGAGTTTCTATATCGACTCTTTCATCATCATGATGTTCATCGAGTGGATCATGGTGTGGATCTGCGATCCCTAATTGGAATTCTGACATCGGTTTATGATAGTCATAAGGGCCATTAATAATCACCGGTGTATGGTGGAAATTATGTTGAGGGGCAGGAGAGGTTGTTTGCCATTCCAAAGCCCGGCTTCCCCAGGGGTTCGCAGAAGCTTTTTTCCCTTTAATAAGCGAGTGAGTTAAGTATGTCGCC
>PWFZ01000400.1 GCA_003555185.1 Balneolaceae bacterium
ACTATTAAATTATGATCCGTTTCGGTGCTAAACAGGATGTTAGCTACCCAATCCATTGCAGTTCAACCACAGTATTTTATGCAGAGGCCTGCGGGGTTATTTTCCTCTGTGAAACTCTGTGCATCCCTTTGCGGTTCTCTAAAAAAATCATCTACAAACCTACACTCAAGATAATAGAGAACGTGCTATTCTTCTGTGGCCTCTCAAAACTCCCACAGCATTCTGAATTAAATCCTGATTTGTAGATTCTGGTAAACCCCTGAGTATACCGCGCTTCTATACTAAGTCTCTGAGATACAAACGGCAGATCCATCCCCAAACCGCCGACGAGCCCAATATCCGTTGAGTTGGTGGAGTGTTCAATATCTATGGAAGAGAATTCCGACCGTAATAAATAGGCAAATGACGGACCTGTTAATAGATACCATTCTGTTTGATGGGTGATGTTACCGGTGTACTTAAGAAGGAGGGGGACTTCAATATAATCAAGGCTTAAAGTACCTCTGCGAACAATATCACCGGACTGCCATGTTGACCTGGACCCTCGTTGAGTGTAGAGCAGTTCAGGTTGAACAGACAGAGGCGTTTGCCTTATATCTACATTTCCATACACCCCAAAACTGAAAGCAACACGATTTTGGGTATCGAAATCTGAGTTAGTAAAGTTGGCAATATTAACACCGCTTTTAATGCCGTACCCAATCTTTTGAGCATCTGACTGATGAGCTGTGATTCCAACGATGAAAGTACATACAGTGAGTATCTTGATGAAGTGTCGCATAAAGAGTGATTTGTTTACAATTAACTCGCTCGCTGATATCTGTGCACTACGTGATGATTTATCGTTTTGAAGGATATGATAATCATCTGTTTTTATACAAATTACAAGTCAGAGAGTTGATACACCTATCAAGCTTAATAAATAGTGTGGATTTAAGTAGAAAAGAATCCACAATAAATAAGGGCTTTCATGATATTCAACGCAACATGAAATCAGTTATCAGGGTGGAAGTAACTGAGATTAACTTTTTCCTTCTGAATAGCGAAAGCTGATTTAAACCCTTTTTTTGTTTCTATGTTATGGACAAACCAATTCCCATAATTTTTCTCATTCGGTAGCTCCCAAAGTACTTTACCATTTTGGTGGGTAACATTAAAATCCTGCAGCGGAATACTGAGCCCTTTTCCGATCCCTTTTATTAAGGATTCTTTTTTGGTCCAGATTTTAAAAAACGTTTCAGCTCTTTCATCTCTGGTGCAATTCATCATTATTTGAAATTCAATTTCAGAGAAGTGACTTTTACCAATGCCTTCTATATCCACTGCAGGATCAATTCTCTCGATATCTACCCCTATTTCCGAATTTGAAAAGCCCAGAAGTAACTGGTCACCGGAGTGAGAGATATTAAAAAAAAGATTCATCTCACAAGCGGGTTTACCGAATGAATCCGGAATTATCTTCACGTTTTCAGGAGTATTATCAGTGTAATATGCCAGCATTATTTTAGTAGTGTATCTTCCAATCACAAACAGATCATGATCTTTGCGGAACCTGAATCTTAGTGCCCGGTTTTTTTCATCTTCATTCAAGAGATATTTCGAATAGTTTTTTAAATCCTTGTAAACATTACTGTCTACTTCCCACAAGTGTACATCTTGTTCTTCAAGCTTTTCAACTTTATTTGATAACATCAGAGAGTTAAAAAGATTTTTAAAATTTTTATGATAGGTTGTTAACACTAATCAGTATTAAGTTGTTACGTTTTCTTGAGGAATCAGTCTTTCGTGCTTCAGAACGATAGATTTATCTGTATCAGACACATCCAGTTTCGACTTCCATATAGATCGTATCACTTTTGCAGTGCCATTTACATAGGGGGCTTTAAACATTTCGCCGCTCATAATAACTCCATCGTCTTCTATCAGATGAATATTCATGTCTCCTTTTGTGAACCCTGACCAGTCTGACGCGGGGTCTGAGGAGAAATTTGCAGTGACCTCTTTAGATAACAACAGCTCAACATCTGCTTTGAAATCTCCGTTGAGTTTCGATACGTAATTATCATGAGCAATTCTATTTGCAAGTTCCACATCTCTCAGGGCGGTGGGGATACTCATATTGATGAAATCCTTAATTTGTAAGTATGAATTGAAGGCTAGAATTTTGGATTTTAATTTTAACCTGCCGAAAATTTTGTTACATAAATAAATAATTGTCTGAGTATATGATTTATTTTCAATCTCCGACTCATGCTTACTCTTACTTTGTTTGAATGAAAATTTATTAAATGATTTTACAGGTTTTTTATCCAGCACTTTAGAATATGCCGGAGGATACGGATCGATCATCAGAATGGGATCATATGATTCTCCCATCTTATCCAGTTTTTTTGCAATCTCTCTTGATACCAGTGTGCCATAACAATAGCCTCCAAATGAATAAGGCCCTTGGGGCTGAACTTCCTTCATCTCTTTTATGATCCGGTCAGCCATTGCTTCAATACTAGTCAAAGGGGCCTCTTCGCCGGATAAACCCACAGATTGAACACCATAGAATGGACGAATATCACCAAGAAGTTTGGCCAGTTCAGATAAAAATAACACATTCCCGAAATGTCCATGAATACAGTAGAAAGGTCTTTCCTTACCTTCATTCTGAATATTAACCAGTACAGATATATTATTCTTTTTGGCTTGTATTTTTTCTGCTTCCGGAATTTCGGACTCATTTAACTGTGGTTCTATCAACTCCGCAATCTGTTCAATGGTAGGAGCCTTAAACAATGTCGATAACGGTAACCGAACGTCCAGCTTCCGTTTTATCTCATCAAAGAGTTGCAGCGCGACCAGTGAGTTTCCGCCAAGATCAAAAAAGTTATCATCTTTTTTGATGTGTTCGATTCCAAGATATTCCTCCCAGATAGCCGTAAGCTCATCTTTTACGCTTCTTTTTTCTGTGCCTTGCTTATTAACATCATCAATAGCTTGTCCATTGATTGTAGATTTTGAATGAAGGTCTGATCCCATTATTTCCGGATCGATCCAATATCTTTTCCTCTGAAAGGCATACGTTGGAATCGGTATTTTATAAACCGGGTTCTCTTTGTATACCCGTTCCCATTCCACCGGGTAACCACACGACCATAACCTCCCCAGTGCAGTCATTACAAAAATATTGTCATCTTGCGACTGTTTTGGGTGCCTCATTGATTGGATCACAACCTGGTTTAATGATATGTCGGGATGTTGTTTTGCCAGGGTTGTGAGTGTATTATTAGGACCTATCTCCAGTAAGATCCACTCCGGTCGATCAAACAATTTCTCAACTGCCTCGGCATATCGTACGGGCCGTCTGATATTATCCACCCAGTAATCAGGATTTCTAAGCTCATTTGGAGAAGTCCAGTCAGCCGTAACAGTAGAAATGACCGGTATTGAAGGAGGGGAGAAGGTCATGGCAGATACAAATTCACGATACTTTTCCAGCACCGGATCCATCATATGTGAATGGAAAGCATGCGAGGTTTCAAGCAAACGGGTGTGTACGTCCATTGCATCAAAAATTTGTTTTATGCCTTCGATCGCATCTGTATCACCGGATATAACACAGGATAATGGAGTATTGATTACTGAAATTGACAGTCTGTCATTCAGATACTGTTCAACCTCCGATGGCGGTAACATAACGGTTAACATGGATCCCGGCTCAAGCTCCTGCATAATACGTCCTCTCATGGCGATCAGTTTAAGGCCGGTCTCCAGATCAAATACTCCGGCTATACATGCTGCAGTGAATTCACCCATACTATGGCCAAGCACAGCCACCGGCTTTACTCCGAGGCCCATCCAGTACATAGCCAGCGAATATTCAATTGAAAAAATTGCGGGCTGTGCATATACCGTGTCTTGTAATTTATTGGTTGCCATTTCTTCATTACCCGATGCAGGGTATATCACTTTTCTGATATCCACACCTAATATAGGCATCAGTATCTCGGCACATTTGTCGAGGTGCTTTCTGAAAACTGTATTCGATCGGTACAAATCCAGACCCATATTTACATATTGGGAAGCCTGTCCGGGAAACAGAAAAACCACTTCTCTGCTATCAGCATGATCATTAAAAGTTTTTACCGAAGCTGCAGGAAGTTTTTCAAGCTTTCTAATAGCATCATCCCGGTTTTCAGCTATAAGAAATCGTTTATGAGGAAGCTCTTTTCTTCCTGTTTGAAGTGTAAAAGCTACATTTGGAAGGCTTATGTTTGGAGACTCTTTTAAGAATACAGCGAGTTTTTCAGAGTAATCATCCAATGCAGATTCTTTTTTTGCCGAATAGGTTATAAGCAGAGGCCATTGATCTTCAACGATTGGTTTTTCAATAGCCGGTGCTTCCTGGAGAATCACATGTGCATTGGTGCCTCCCATACCCAGGCTGGTCACTCCGGCAAGTAGCGGTGACCCATCCTCCGATTCCCATTTTTTCAGGCTGTTATTGACATAAAAGGGGCTGTTTTTAAAATCAATGGCCGGATTAGGTTCGTCAAAATTGATGCTTGGAGGAATCATCTTATGCTTTAAAGCCATCACAGTTTTTATCAATCCTGCAGCTCCTGCACCGGCATCAAGGTGACCGATATTCGGTTTTACCGAGCCAATACCACAATAGCCCTTACGATCTGTGAACGCCCGGTAGGCTTTTGATAGCGCCCTGATCTCAATTGGATCGCCAATGAATGTACCGGTACCGTGCGTTTCCACATAAGATATATCGTCTGCACTGACCCCGGCATTTGCGAGTGCCTCCACAACCACTTTTGATTGGCCGTCCACGCTTGGAGCTGTGTAATCTGTTTTCATGGCGCCGTCATTATTTATTGCTGACCCTTTAATGACTGCATAAATATTATCATCGTCGCGTATAGCGTCATCAAGTCGCTTAAGCAGAACAACCCCCGCACCATTGCCGAAGATTGTGCCTGTTGCTTTTGCATCAAATGCCCTGCAGTGTCCGTCTTTAGTGAAAATATTGCCTTCTTTATGCAAATGTCCCGCTTCGTGGGGAACCCATACGGCAACTCCGCCAGCAAGTGCCATAGTACACTCTCCATTTAAAATGCTCTGTATTGATAAGTGAACCGAAACCAGACTGGAGGAACATGCTGTTTGCACGGTAACAGCGGGTCCGTTAAGGTTTAGCTGATAGGAGACTCTATTTGCCAGGAAACTGTTATCATTGCCTACAACAGATGGAAGAAATTCAGTATAAAAATGTTTATGGACTCCGCTGAAAACCATGTAGGAATTAATTGCGCATCCCCCAAAGACCCCAACCGGCTCTTCATATGCATGTGGATTATACCCCGCATCTTCGAAAGCTTCCCAGCAACATTCCAGGAACAGTCGTTGTTGGGGATCCATCATCGATACTTCTCTGGGAGTATATCCGAAGAAATGAGCGTCAAACTTATCATAGTTATCCAGGATGGGAGAAACTTTTACATAATCAGGATCTTTTAACAGGTCCGGATTCACACCTGAAGCAATGATCTGTTCATCATTCAACTGTGTAAAACACTCTCTTCCGTTTTTCAGATTCTCCCAGTATTCATGGATATTATTAGCCTTGGGAAACCGCCCGGCCATTCCTATGATTGCGATATCAAAAGCACTATTTGTATATTTATTATTCAAATATCCCCTCATATTTTTTTGCTAACGTATTTTTAATCTCTTTGTTTGAATCGGTCTCTTCTCAATGCTGCTCTCTGTATTATCTTGCTGAATTCAGTGTTTTCAGCCTGTGTGCCCTCAATAAGATTTACCAGTGATTGAATTGTCGAATGCTCAAAAAGACTTACGATGGTAAGGTTCTTGTTGAACCGCTCATTTAATTGCGAGAGCACTTCAACGGCTTTTAGAGATGTACCACCTATATCAAAGAAGTGTTGATCCGGCCCAATGCCTGTTTTATCCAGAACGTTTTCCCAAATTGCTGTTATTATTTGAACAGTTCTTTTCTTTTTTGACGATGATGATCTCGAAGGTATAGTGGCTGTTATATATCCATTTGAACTTAATAGATGAGTAATTTTCGATGCATTATTCAAAAAATGTGCTATCTGTTCAAAGAGCATACCATTATGGTTTACCTGTACTTTTGGGGTAGAAACCTTATCCTGTCCGTTGGCTATATTTTCATATGACTTACTTTTTTCAGGAGCATAACTCAGCTTGCTAACATAAGCGGAAGATGTCATGTAACCTTTTATTATTGGGGAGAAACCCTCTGTAAAATCTTCTGATACGGACGTTAGAAAGTTCATGGCGGGTTGGTTTTTTTCGGAACTTCGAAAATTAATTTGAACGGAATCTATTCCCTTTGTTATAGC
>PWFZ01000469.1 GCA_003555185.1 Balneolaceae bacterium
AGGCCAATCAGCTCCAGAATCAACCCGTTCTGCAGGCAAATATGTTTAATGTAATTGGAAGAGTTTATACCAGCCTTGGCCACTATAATGAAGCGAAAGATCTCCTTCAAAAAGCCGTAGAAATTCACCGGGGTCACTCGGAAGATAAAGTAGAAACAGCCCGCTATCTGAATGATCTTGCTATTGCAGAAACCCGGCTGGGAAACTACGAAGAAGCGTATCTATTGCATGATGAAGCTCTTGAAATACTTAAAAATGAATTCGGAACAGAACATCAAAAAGTAGCACAATCAATGGCGCAGATGGGCGCCTGGATACCGGTAACCGGTATTGAAAAAGCTGCAGAGTTGCGAAACGAATCTCTTCGAATCAATGAAAAGATTTACGGAAGTAATCACCTTTTAACCGCTGAATCACACATGGATGTCGGCAAAATTCAGCGAAGTCTTGCCAAACCACGTGATGCTATAAATTCCTTTCGCCGGGCGCTGGAAATACGGAAAAATGAGCTGGGTGGGCAACATCCTGATGTGGCGGAAAGTATGATTTTTTTGGCTGATGTATATCGGCTTTATCATCTCGATTTACAGAAGGCAGAACTACTTTACCGTGATGCCCTTAACATACAAGAACGAGCATTAGGCACAGGTCATCTTTCTCAGTTGCATGCCATTACCGGCCTGGCAAGCCTCTATTCAGAAATCGGAAACCATAGTGAAGCGATAATGTTCTATGAAAGAAATCTTGAAATCAGGAGAACTGTTTTTGGAGAAAACCATCCATCCGTAGCAGAGGGATTAGGCCACTTGGGCAGTGGATATTTAAAAGCTAAGAATCCGGCAAAAGCTGAACAGTACTATCGACAATGTCTTACTCTCTGGGAAGAGACTGTAGGGTCAAAACATATTGTAGTGAGTGGTGCACTTATTGGCCTTGGGGATGCCCTCACAGAATTGGAAAAGTTTGATGAGGCTGAATCCATCTATTTGCAATCGCTCGACATTCAACGATACCATTTGGGGGAAGAATCCGGTGCGTTGGTTATTGGCGCATTAGGTAAATTGAGCCAAAAACGAGGTGAAATACAAGCTGCAGAACGCCACTATCGGCAGGCCATTTCCATGATGGAAAAGGATGGGGCAAGCGATCATTATGACGCCCTGCGCTTGAAAAAAGAGTTAGATTCTCTGCTGGTTATAAGGGAATGAACCTCCTTTGCTGAACCTTTTTATTCGGCATCTAATGGCTCAAGTATCCATTTCACCTTTGTGATTTTATTTGCAGGAAATCCACTTCTCTTTGCATGTTCATGAACCAGCTCTTCATTATCGGCTACATACACACAATGAGTTTTATTATCGCTTATATAAGAATGAACCCATTGAATCTCAGGGCCAATATCTCTTAATGCACGAACTGATTTCTTTGCTGTTGCTTTGCGTTCCCGACCTTGCAGCATCTCCACACCCGGTACTTCCCGTTCTATTATATATTTAGGCATTTTTCTTTCCATTAAGAGTTAACAATTAAATCACCCCACTTAAAGCAGAGTGGTGCTATATATCATTTGAGTTTATATCAACAGTAATCATAAAACCATTGGTACCGCTGGACTCAAACGCTTTATCGCCAGTTCTGTAAGCTTGAACTTCATTCGGCATCATCACGAATCCATCATGTCTTGGGGCTCCCCAATACTGAATATTATGTAATACTGCTGGCTCTTCGCTCATTGCCGTTACGGGATGCTTTAAATGCATTTCAGCAGCGTTCCCACCATTTAAAAGTGCTACTGCTTCTTGGTCATTTGCATCCCACTCTATAGGCTGATCCTCTCCAATGGTGAATGATTCCCATTCAGCAGGAAACAGAGGATCCATAATAGCCACAATTCCTTCTCTTTGTTCTTCCGTAACGGACGGATCAAAGTGCAATGTTGCCCAGTCTACTGTGCCATCTTCCCAATCAGTGCCAAGATCACCTGCAACCCAGAACAGTACATCACCGAGATCGGTATTTTCGTGATGTCCGTTATTTACTTTCCAGGCCATGTTAAATTTACAGTAATGCTCTTCCTCACCTTCTTCATGATTATGGTTATGAGCAGCCGGTTCTGTATTGAAATAGCACTGACAAAACATTGGGCAGGTGCATGCCTCTATAGCTGTCGCATTCATTGACCAATCAGTTGCTTCTACGTTTCCACTATTAATGGCCAGCAACACAAATGCTGATCCAAATAGTAGCACCAAAATTATTGATATTGTTAGGAGTCTCTTCATTTTAACACCTCTCGAGTTTTTCAGATTTGAACTATCGGTTTATTAGGTACGTAAGGCTCACTAGTAGTGATCTCCCTATATTCTTAAGCCGAAAAAATGAAACTACTTTATCAAAGATCATCCTCTCAATTATCGATCATAAAATAGAAAGGCTATAGTGCTGCAAACGTCTTATTTACTGATGCCAACTTTTGCACATTTCACCAGTCCTTTAAAAATCCGACGCTGTCTTGCTACCTGTATCAGGTACTCCGGGTGCCATTGAACACCAATTACAAATGAATAACCGGGATGCTCAATTGCCTGAGTAATGTTTGTATGAAGCTCTTGCGCCACGAGCTCGATTCCCTCACCGGGTGTATCAATTGCCTGATTATGAAGGGCATTCACATTACAAATATGCGTTTCAAGCAATTTTTCCAGCCTTGACCCATCTTTAATAGTTACTCTTTTTTTAGGGAAAATGGAGGCAACCTGCGGCTTTTCTGTATAAAAACCGCTAATATCTTGATGAAGACTTCCTTTAAAATGGACGTTCATCAGCTGCATACCGCGACAGATTCCCAACACAGGTTTATTCAATTCAAGGGCATCATTTAACAGATTCAGTTCCAATTTATCACGTTCGGTATCAATCGGAGCCGACTTGGTGTGTTGAAAATACCTGGCCAGCCAATAGATTGGAAAGAATATCACAGAAAGTACCCATTCGAAGATTGAGCGACCGCTTTTAACCAGTGTTGTTTTTCCAATTCGCTCCTGACCGTACTTTAGTGGCTCAACATCAGCACCTCCTCCTATGATCAATCCGTCAAGATTTCTCATGTTTTGGGGAGATTCCACAGTAACTCGTACAGGTTTGCCACCTGCAAGGCGGACCGATAATGCAGTAAAAAGCCATGCTCCTGTCCCCCCTTCATTCGGACCAGTTACACCAATTTTCGGACGTTTATATAGCATTTTGAGCCCAGCGATTCATTAGTTTTATCCATTTCTGTTCAAATCCAATAACCGTTTCCTTTTTTAACTTTAAATATGCCCTGGAATATTGCTCCAGAGCCTTCTCATCTTCAGCAAGAGTTTCTACGAGCACCCAGCGATTCCATTCACTTGCAAGTGACCACCTCTCATCTTCTATCGAACAGTTTGGTAGGCGATAATGATATGTTGGTCTTGATGAAGTGATCGTTTCTGTCAAAAACTGTTTAGTGTACTCCTTATCCAGATGCATAAACAGGGGTAACATATCAAGCGGACGATTTCGGGAATTTCCATATGAAAAATAATCGCTGATAAGATCCCTCAGTGAAGGTTTATAGCCCGAGCTCATTAACAACTGCGCATAATCCTCACCAAATTCTTTGATGTATGGAGTTACCTTACGACTCATATTGATCTTTGCATCAACTCGAATCCAGGGATCTAGCATGATGTACGCTTTTAAATGATTGAGCAGACTTTCGGGAGAAGTATCAGAAACCTCAGGGTTGATATGCAGCCCAAATGCATAAAACATTGAACTGCCTGTGCCTTTTGCTTTCCAGTTTCGAAGCTCATCCAACAAACCATTTAACTCACTCATCTCAGAAAGTGGGATGGGGGGCGTGATAATTTCGAAAGGCACAACTGAAGAAGCCAGATCTTTCAGCTTACCTTCAATGGTCTGTATATTTTTTAATGTCGTGATATCGATACCAATCAGTTTTAGCGTCTTCTCATATTTTTTATCCCGCAGCAACTGTGCATCCAGCTCAAGTGTAAAGGATCCAAATTTAGTCTCCAGAATCTCATATTCGTAGGTACTCTTTTTCTTGATTGTCCCACCAAATAATGCCTGAATGATTTTGGTAACGTCGTTCATCTCTACACCGGTAAACTCAAACTCATACCCAACCTTGCGCTCCTCCCCAGAGGGGTTCGTTATAACGGGTGGGTTTATAAATGTGCTTGAAGTCATGCTGGCTACTTTATTCTATACGTATAACAAGCGGAAAACCTTCCTTGTCATCGGGTTTCTCTGTCAGGAACAACAATTCATATAGCTCTCCGGTTCGCCATGACTCTACAAATTCATCATACGTTTTTGAGCCGGGATTTCCACTTTGTCCGCCAGGGTAAACTCCGTACCCACGAACACCATCAGGATCAAGCTCTACAATCATCCTCCAGGAGGGTCCATGACTGCCCCTAATCGCATTAATTGACTCTGCTCCTCCACTCGTAAACACATTCCGTATTCCAAGGCCCGGTATTTGAGACGTGTGGTCAAGATTTGTGTTTCCAACAAAACCCCATTTCCATTGTTCTCCCGGCTCTCCATACCGGCTTTCCAAATTTTCAACCGCTGCTATAAATGATGGCAGAATTAAATCAGACAGAGTCTCCGTCTTACTTGTATAAACATTATTAAACCATTCTGAATCTGGTTCATTTAAGACTAAGTCTACAGTTACATCGCGATCAGGCCGACGCATGGGGAAATTTACATCATACTTATTATGCCAGATTGAATAGCTGAGTTCGCGCCACCATGCACGAAACACAGATGGCTCAATTGCGTCTCCATCATTTTTATAGTTCCAGCTTTGTAAATCGTCAATTAAACTCTGTTGGGTTTCATTAAGTTTTGAGTTATCAATACCCTCAAGCAAAACAGGCAATAATTTATATGCGTGATAGCTAAAATTATCCATCAGCATCTCTTGAAAATCAGCTACGGTAATGTCTTTCATGTCACTTAGAAGATCATTAATTCGCCTACCACGCTCATAGGGGGCAAATCCGTCACCAAGGTAGTAGGGGTAATTTTCTGCTGTTGGAAATTGATTGGCTGCACTCAAAAATCCTCTTTCGGGATTGAGTGAATAGGGATTTTGCTCATACGGAATAAAACCACCCCAATCGTAGCGCGAATCGGCCCCATCGCTCACTGTTCGTCCCTGAAATTCCCATTTTATGGGCAATGCCCCTCCGGTCTGTATGGCAATATCCCCATCAATATCCGCAAAATTCATATTCTGCGCCGGTGCTTTATACGTTCTAAATGCATCCCTGAAATCATCGTATCCTTTTGCGCGATTCAGCTTATAGAATGTCAAGAGTTCGTTAGATTCATCATGCCCAATCCACCGCAAAGCATGATCCTGCTGAATTACTTCACTAACAGACGTCTCACTTTCTGTTTCATGCACAGGTCCATGATGGGTAAATATAAGGGTATCCGTTATGGATTCACTTCCTTTTACGTCGATAACTTCCATCCGCTTTGTAACCGGCAGCCATTCGCCATCGTGCAGATACTCCTCACGTTCATCATCACGGAATGTAATGTCGTACCAATCCATAACGTCGGCCCCTGTATTGGTAGAGCCCCAGGCAATATGCTCATTGAAACCTACAATAACAGTGGGAGTGCCCTGTAAACTCACTCCATATGTATTTGAATCCGGTGTCCATAATTGAACCTCATACCAAATAGATGGTAAACTCATATTCAGGTGCATGTCATTTGAAAGAATGGGGTATCCCCCTGCCGTTTTAGATCCATCCACCACCCAATTATTACTGCCATTTAATGGGTCAGGCTTCCAGTGTTCAATTTCCTGTGTGTAAGCTGGGCGATAAAGTGGGTTCGGTTTCTTGGGTATCTCAACATTAAAATCCCACTGTGTTTCCGAAGGTACAATCGGGTCCATTAAGTCCGGCCGGACACTTAAAAACCGGTCAACAAATTCCTCACCTAAATAGGCTGCCGTATTACTTGTACGTACATCATCAGATCGTCCCGCCAGCATTTGGGTCATGTATTTTAGCAGCAGCGCCGTGTTAATGGGCTCCCACTTTGCCGGGCTCACGTTCAATAATTTATATTCCAGCGGATAGGTTTCATACCTCAGCGTATTGATATAAGCATTTACACCTTTTGCATACGATTCAACGACAACTCTGATTGTGTCATCTTCCATTATACCCTCCATCGACTTTTCAGCGCCGTACATCATGCCAAGCCTTCGTTGTCCCCGATCGTATCCCACTAAATCCGGGCCCAGCCATTCTGCCAGCCGTCCACCAGCCGCCCTGATTTGAAGCTCCATCTGAAAAAG
>PWFZ01000445.1 GCA_003555185.1 Balneolaceae bacterium
AATGGGGACATCAGCAACTGGGATGTGTCTTCCGTAACGAATATGGAAGGTATGTTTGAGAGAACAGATAGCTTCAATGGCGATATTAGCAGCTGGGATGTGTCTTCAGTGACGAATATGAACTTTATGTTTGCTAGAGCAGCAATTTTTAATGGGGACATCAGCAACTGGGATGTGTCTTCCGTAACGAATATGGAAGGTATGTTTGAGAGAGCAGATAGCTTTAATGGCGATATTAGTCGTTGGGATGTGTCTTCAGTGACGAATATGACTAGTTTGTTTAGAAATGCATCAGTTTTTAACGGAGCAATCAGTGCCTGGGATGTGTCTTCTGTGACGAGTATGGCGGGTATGTTTTTCAGTGCAAGTAGTTTTAACGGAGCAATCAGCGACTGGGATGTGTCTAGTGTGGCAACTATGAGTAGTATGTTTAGAGGTGCATCAAGTTTTAACGGTGACATTGGCGGCTGGGATGTTTCTTCTATAACGAGAAGGGTTAATATGTCTCATATGTTTCTAAACGCAGAAAGATTTAATCAGGATATAAGTTCTTGGTGCGTGACCAAAATAGATGCGGAACCAAATGAGTTTTCAACAGATAGTCCATTAACGGATGCAAATAAACCGGTTTGGGGTACTTGTCCGAAAAGCTAGTAAATTTAAGACAGACTTGATCAGAAATTAAGCCACCTTGAACAATCAGGGTGGTTTTTTTGTTTCTGGGCAACGTTATTTACGGCACATATAGCCTTATAAATTCTTGATTTATATTGTGCAGGCCGAAGTTAGAGGTATGCGTGATGTTAGAACCTCCAAAAATCCTTTATCATTGTGGTGCTCTGATTTGGTAGTGTGCTTACTTTTTCACTCAATAGAGGCGCTAGCACTCATATCGCACAATAGCAGGAACGATCAATATCTGTTTTAAGGATGACCCACTGAAGATTTAAGTAGAATTACATTAGAAGTCAGTTTGCCGGTTACGATATACTTATAGAGGTAAAAGCTCTTTTGATTAAATTTCTTCAGGGGGATGTTTCGACCAATTCTTCAAGTAAAACCAATTTTTCGTGCCATTCCGGAATTAAATGAACTCTGATATCGCTAATTAGTCTGTCCAGCCTGTTTTTATCCGTTAAATTGTACTCTCCTTTATTGGATTTTAACAGTGTATAAGCTTTATTAAAAAGCTGCTCTCCATCTTGCCCATTGTGGGTTTGGCAAAAGGCAAGGTAGGTGGCACTAACTGCGGTCCAGTTATGATCTCCTAATGCTTCATTATAAAAAATAGTCGCTTTTTCAAACATCTCTTCGGCCTGATCAAATAATTCTATCTCTAAATATAAACTTCCCAGACTATTATACGAAGATCCGGTTCTCCAGTGATTCTCTCCATATCTATTTAAAATGAGCTGTAATCTCTCTTTCATAACCATTTCTGCCGTAGAATAGTCTTCATGATTTATATAGGCACCGGCTATATTGTTTAAAATCATCAGCGCATTAGGATGATCATTCCCATAAATTTCAGAATAGCTATCATACGATCTGTTGTAGTATTTGATGGCCTCTTCATCTTTATTCTGGCTAATTAACGTATAGGCAAGATTATTATAAAGTAAGTGAGGTTCCGTTTCTCTTGAAACTTCTGATTGTTCTCTCTCATCCAAAACTTCACGATATAAGAGTTCGCTTTTTTCATATTCCTGATTGTGTCTGTACGCTTTGGCAAGATTCAGCTTTATGCTGTAAATCTTATTTTGATCTTCTTCTTGCCTATAATAGTCAAGAGATTCTTCAAGTAGATTGATTGCTTTTTTTGGTTCTCCCAGCTCTGCAAGCACATTTCCATAGTCTATATTGATGTTAAAGATCTCCTCATTATTTTCACCTCTTTGTTCAAGAATACTGTATGCCTCCTCAAAATAGTCAGCAGAGCGATCAAAAACATGGAATGAAGAGTACATTTTCCCCATTGCAACCGCTATATCTGAATGCTCAACAGAGTTTTTGTTTGTGGATGTTATAATTTCATATGCCCGGTCATAAAAATCTATGGATTCCCTATAGTTACCCAAGTTTGTGTGTGAACTTGCTACTGCCATCAGCAGGTTTGGCTTTGCTGAGAAATCGTCATCCAGAGTATCAATTTTATCACTGCCTATATCTAATAAATCGTATACGGTAAGGGTATCACCCATATTTAATCGTGGTGAGGCAGAGTTAAAAAGATCTACCATAAAATCAGTAACAAATTCAGCTTGTTCTTGTCCTTCAAGGGCAATGTTTTTTTGTTTCTGAATTTCCGAGTAGTGAACTCCTAGCATTGCACTAGTTATAGCAAGAAGTATGCTAAGAGTTACAATCTTTTTTCTATTTCGGCCTGCAAATTTTGTGCTTATATAAGGAAAAGAGTGTTTTTGGGCTTTTATCGGGTGCTGAGTCTCATAGCAGTTTATATCGTAGAGAAGTTTATCAACCGAAGTGTAGCGTTGTTCGGGATCTTTTTTTAATGCTGTAAGAATAATGGTATCTAAATCACCTTTAAGCTTTTTTAGAAGAGATGGATTACCGACTCGTAAGCTGGGCAACTCGGGGTTTTCATGCAGAATGATTAATTCAGCTTCACTAATTTTTTTCCCTGATAAATTAAATGGTTTAAAGCCGGTCACTAATTCATACAGAAGCAAACCCAAGGCATAGACATCCGTAGAGGTTGTTATTTTTTTATGTTCTACCTGTTCCGGAGCTGCGTATTGAATAGACATCAGGCGCGGTCCGTTATCTATTTCAATAACCTCCTCATCAATGACTTTTGCGATACCAAAATCCAGAATTTTTACTGTACCATCAGGCTTAACAAAAATATTATCAGGTTTTACATCCCTGTGAACAATTAAGTTTCTGTGTGCATATTCTATTGCAGTAGTGACTTGCTTAAAGAGCTCTATCTTATGTTTAAGACTGTAATTATTTTCTTTGCAAAACTCCGTAATGGGCTTACCATCTACATATTCCAATACAAAATAGGGGCGATCATCTTCTATTCCTGCATCATACAATCGGGCAATATTTGGGTGCTCTAAACTGGAAAGGATTTCACGTTCGGCATAAAACAGCTTTATATGATTCTCAGAAACCAGCTCTTTTCTCAAAATTTTGATGACTGCCTGTCGCTGGAATTGCCCGTCACTTCTCTCAGCCAGATATACATCACTCATTCCGCCCCTTGCAATGAGTTTTACAACTTTATAATGGCCTGCCTGTTTAATTGGAGAAAGAGGTGTTGTTTTATCATAATTTGAACCGGATGAGGTTAATTCATTCACCAAAGCTTCACTGGACTCCAGCATGTCATCCCAAAAGACTTCTGAGGTATCAATGGAGCCAAGAAATTTAAGGACTTCATCACGAAGAAGAGGTCTGTTCTTGCACTCTTCGTCCACAAAGTTCTCTCTGTTATCCGGGGGTTGATCAAGCGCTTTATCTACGATTGATAAAATTAATTTCCAGCGTTTATTTGTCATCTTTTGGATTTTGAATATGGATCCCCTTATATAATCTTATGCGTAAAGAATGATAATCCATATCAAATATTTACGACGAATAACTACTCTTCATTCAATTGTTGGTAAAGCCAGGCTCGTGCTTTTACCCAGTCACGACTTACTGTAGCAACTGAAATGTTGAGTATGTCGGATGTATCCTCGATACTTAACCCCCCAAAAAAACGATACTCTACGACCTGGCACATTCGCTCATCGAGTTCTTTTAGCTTAATAAGCAGATCATCAAGTGCTAAAATTTGTTCAGCGTGTTCATCAGCCTGTAAGTTCTGTATATCGATGTCAATTTTGGAATTTGCTCCGCCTCGTTTTGATGCTTTTTTCTTTCGTGCATAATCGATTAAAATTTGACGCATCGATCGAGTGGCAATGGCATAGAAATGAGCTCTGTCGCGATAGTCGAGATTCTTTTCATCGACCATTTTTTCGTAAACTTCATGAACCAGTTCCGTTTTACAAAATGTATGATTCGAATACTCTCTATTCAGCTGATTTTGGGCGAGATGACGCAGCTTTTTATACACTAGCGGGTAAAGGTCATTATATGCCCCCTCTTCACCTTTACGGACATTCGCCAATAACTGTGTAATCTCCATCCTATTTGGCATTGTCCCCAACTATGTGGTGCTGTTCTGAATTTTTATAAAGGTAATATTAAAGAACTTTAATGATCTTACAAAAAAAATGAATAATTCAGACCATGCCAATCCGGAGTTTACTTTAAATTTAACTCAGAGACCTTTTATCCATCTATACCTAAGGAGCATTTTCGCTGATTTTTTTCGAGACAGCTCTTATTGTGCTTTTATTTATGTAAAATTCTGTGAAGACTTTTCTCGATTCAGGGCAATTTTAGATTGTAAGGCTAGAATACCAAGTATAAAGTTGAAACTTAATCGATTGTGAAACCACGTAATCGGTTAAGCGCTCTCTTTTTCGGTAAATTAGTTAATAACACCTTATAAGTTTATATAGGGAGGTAATAATTCTGTATATTTGTTCTAACAGAGAATTAATTGTTGATTATGCCGGTTAAACTAGATTTCATAGATAAGCAGATTGTTAACCTCCTTCAGGAGAATGGAAGGATCGCAAACAACGAACTGGCGAAGCGAGTCGGGCTTACCACTACTCCAACGCTTGAACGTGTGAAGCGTCTGGAGAGGGAAGGAGTTATTAAAGGGTACACAGCATGGATCGATCGTGATGCGATCGGTAAAGGGTTGACGGTCTTCTGCTCTATTAAACTGACTGTTCATCAACTGGGAAAAATGGAAGAGTTTTCAAGCCATATCGCCCGTGTACCCGAAATTCTGGCGTGCTATAATACAACCGGTGAATATGACTATCTGCTTCATGTCATTGTTAAAGATACCGGTGAATATGAGCAGTTTCTGCGAACCAAATTGACCCAAATTCCGGGTGTGGAGCGTATTTACACCGGCATTGTATTGTCGGTGCTAAAAGAACAATCAAAAATTACGGTGACGGATGATGTTGACGATGAATAAAGAGAAGAAATCGATAAAGACAATCTGTGCTCAGGCCGACCACCCGCCAAAGGATCCGTACGGATCTCATGCAATGCCAATTTACCAAACTTCAACGTTTGGTTTTAAGGATGTTGAGCAGGGACGCAGGTTTTTTGCTCAGGAAGAGGGCGGGGCAACGCATAGTTACTCCCGCCTTGGCAATCCGACCGTGCAACAGGCTGAAAAAACGATTGCAGCCCTGGAGTCAGTCGATCTGGATCTTGAAACCGAAGGGATGCTCTTCGGATCGGGGAGGGCAGCTATTACAACGGGAATGATGGCCCTGGCAGCCGGTAAGCGGATCCTGGCACAGGAAGCACTCTACGGCTGTACCTCACAGTTCCTGCAAGAAGAGGCCGGCCGGTACAATATCAAGGTGACCAATGTAGACCCAAATGATCTGAGTGCCGTAGAAGCGGCCCTGGAGAAATATGACGATATTGCATTAGTCTATCTGGAGAACATTGCCAACCCAACCATGCGGGTGTGTGATATTGAAGCGATTTCGGATATGGCTCATGATGCAGGCGCATGGCTGATGGTCGATAACACCTTTGCGACTCCATACCACATGAGGCCGCTCAACTGGGGTGCCGACCTGGTTGCTCACTCTACCACGAAGTATCTGAACGGTCACGGAACTGTTGTGGGCGGTGCATTGGTGGCTTCCAAAAAGTTTATCGGAGAAACTGCCATGCACACCTATAGGAAAAATTTTGGCGGAATATCGGGACCGTTCGACGCCTGGCTTACAATGATGGGATTAAAAACTTTTCCGCTTCGAATGCGTCAGCACAACGAAAACGGGCAGAAAGTAGCCGACTATTTGAATAGTCACCCAAAGATCAGACGCATCTGGTACACTGGCCTTGAAAATCACCCCGACAAGAAAATTATCGACAGGCTGATGATAAACGGATATGGCGGAATGATCGCTTTTGAACTGGAGGGTGGACTGCAGGCCGGTATTGAGATGCTCAACAGGTTAAAACTGGCTACTCTTGCCGTAAGCCTGGGAACCGTGGATACCCTGATTCAGCACCCTGCTTCGATGACGCATTCTGTGGTTAAACCCGAAATCAGAATGGAAGCTGGTATTACCGATGGACTGGTGCGGCTTTCGGTTGGAATCGAGTCGGCCGATGACATTATTGCCGACCTTGAGCAGGCCCTGGGGTAAAAAAGCCACCCGTCTCAAAAAGTTCAAAGTTTACTATTGAGTATACCTGAAAAACGGAGTGGCTTTTTAAGAAACAAGATGTTTAGTTTCTTTAATCATATTA
>PWFZ01000034.1 GCA_003555185.1 Balneolaceae bacterium
ATCCCCGTCACGCATACCGTCAAAAATTGTTGCGATATGCTGACCTGTTGAATTGTAAAGGTCTAACTTTACATTAGCGGCATTGGGTAACACATATGGAATACTGAGTGTATTGACATTTGGATTGATGGGATTGGGGTAACTCTGTTCCAGTGCAACAACTCGATTCTCCTCGAGTGACTCACCCATTAATTCCACTAAAAACGGACTGGATTCATTTCTGGCATTGTGGTTGATTATAACAGCATCATTATGTGCTTCAGCGGTTGTTGGACGGTATCGAATCGTGAATTCCTCACTTTCACCGGGTTCAATACTATAGGATCGCGCTCCTCCAACAATTGCAAAATTCCTGGCATTTTCCATCTCAATTCTTCCTCTAAGGGGATCTTCTGCATCATCCCTGTTTCCAATTGTAAACGACTGTTCTATTGTGTCTCCTACATTACCAACACCAAAATCCAATATTGTGGGGCTTACTACAATACGGGCTTCAATACCTACCAAATCAAGGCAGTTAAGCCCTAATGGCCATCCCCAGTCATCCAGCATTCCACAAAAAACCGGTCCGGGTGTATGAACCGCGTTTGCAAGATTTATTGCGGGTCTCATCAATTCATTCTCTGTATTTGTAAAGGCATTAAAGTCTAAGTGAGAGTAGCTTGATCCTGGCCTCCACTCTTCCGGCGCATAAAGAGGAACTTCAGCACCTTGGTTCACTTGAATAGCAACTTCACCTGCAAAAAATACTCCACCACGATTTCCTGTCACAGCCTGATAAAGCGCTCCTGAGGGATTAGGATAAACAGATTCATTTTCAACCAGCATATTTCCTTCACCATCTTCAACCGGACGGTCATAAATAATAGGCCATGGTGGAGTCTCTTCCCCTTGAAATCCCCATTCTGCTACTTCGTTATCCTCATCTGCACTTACACTGCCAATGAATCCAATTCCGTGACCTAACTCATGAAGCACAACCGTTACGAAATCATATTGGCCCGAAGGTGTATTTCCATCCGTCCCAAAGTACCAGTCAGAACGATCAGCATTCATAGTTACATTAATGTCATGCTCCACACCGGCAATTTGTTCAATTCGGTTGATTCCCGTCATGGCGCTTGCCTGGGCAATGGCGTACCAGGTATCCGGCTCTCCGCCAGCTGCTGTTGGTACAGTGGAAATTCGAGTCGGACCTGCAGATCCCAATGTGCCTTCTTCGAGTTCCCGCCAAACTGCATTTACCCTAATGGGAACAGTCGACCGAAGATGTGTCTCCCAAATACTTACAGCATATTCAAACGCATCAATCGCTTCTTGCGGCCAAGCTTCTTCCCCTTCATAGTCAACTATAAATTCTGATGTAGCAACAATTGAGGCACTTTTTCCTACAACATCATGATGCCGCACAAAATGGAATGAATTTATGTCTGTTGGATCGAACTGACAGATATCCGATATATCCGGAGCCGGCATATTCAATACTTCATTGGAATGATCGGACTGACCATAAAGAGCAGTAATTGATAAAAAAGAAAGGCTGATAAAAAAGTTTAAAAACAGTACACGTTTCATCATATAATCGGGGTCAGTTATTTATATATCCTGATGAAGGACTTCAAAAAATAGTCTTGTTACATTACGGATAATGTGAAATCAAATCCAATCATTATATAATCAAGTTCAAAAAAGTATGTAATAACTACTTAAGTCTGTTTGTTCCCAACCAGTTCAAGGAGTTGTCGCCTGAATTTGGGTGCTCCTCCATTAGCGGGATGCCGAACACCGGTATAATTCTTTCCCAGTAAAGACAAACTCTGTTCGCATTTACGACCAACCGCTACAAGTTGTACATCTTCAAACAATTGAATGAACGTATTCAAATAAGCTAATCCGGCTTCCAGTTCCGGCTGAGTTGGAGTACGATTACTTAATATACCTTTTTTAGAATTGTATGGGTGCCACGGTACCGCATTCCATAAAACGACTTCGTATGGATCAATATTTAAATCTGCCAAAGCTCCCCACATAATTGTAGCCGTTGGCTCACTCATCCCTTTTTCGATAAATTCGGGACTGCTCGTTCTTTTTGGACTCTGCCGGGTAAATACCTGATCAGGTGTAACACCATACTTCTTTTTCTGATGTCCCAAAAGAATTCGTTCTGATGTCATTGCTATTCCGGTAAAGTGCCCCCCCTGATACCCCAGTGCTTCCGCAATAAACAGATATTTTGCGGTGTGCTTTCTCTCTGCAAGGTATGTTTCTAGTTGCGCCCGGCGTATATCCGGAGCATCCTGATGTTCATCATGCTTTGTATCCTGTTCAAACCACGGATTAAATAAATCATGAGTTGGCTTTTTTTTAAGAGACTGAACAAATGAAGTAATCACGGCAAGTTGGTTTTTTAGTGTATAAGATTTTTTGAATAGGAAGTGCGGAGCAGAGCTCCGCGAAAGATAGATGTATACCGGAGTTCAACAGGCAGAATAACTCAATCACGCAGCAGAGCTGCATGTAGAGCTTACAGAGCAGAGTTCTGTAAAGAGATTATGTGTACCTACTTTTGCTGTGCCGGTGTGGCTTCCGGGTCTTCTCCGTAATACCGAAGAATTAAATAGAGAACAATCAATCCTGTAATAAGACCCCAAACCGGGTGAATCATTTCGAATGATGCAGGAATCTCGCCGACGAGCAGTGCCACAACAGCGACTACCAACGCATAGGGTAGCTGAGTTCGAACGTGGTCAATTAAATCGCAGGCAGATGACATCGAGCTGAGAACGGTTGTATCAGAAATGGGAGAACAGTGGTCTCCAAAAACAGCGCCGGCCATTACTGAGCTAATTGCGCCGAGAAGAATCCCGTAATGTTCGCCACCCGCAAATCCAATTCCGGCTCCCATTGCAACGGAAAGCGGAACCACCACAGGAAATAAAATGGCCATTGTCCCCCAGGATGTTCCTGTTGAAAATGCTGTTACGGCGGCGATAAAAAATACCAGCCCGGGAAGAAGTGCCAGCGGTAAGGTGTCTTCAAGCATTGATGCCAGAAACGTTCCAGTTCCAACTTCCTGCGTTACAGCTCCAAGGCCCCATGCAAGAATCAAAATAACCACTGCCATGAGCATCGACTGCATCCCTCCCACCCAGGATTCCAGTGCCTGATTTACAGTCAGTATTTTTTGAAATACAACCAGTGCTATTGCAACAGCGCATCCCGTAAATGATGCCCATAATAGAGCAGCAAAAGGATCAGCGTTACCAATAATTGCTGTTATTCCGCTTTCACCGGGCTCCAGGCCGGCAGCACCTGTTGAATACAACCCGTACAGTGCAACCACGATTACAGAGATAACAGGAAGGCCAGCGTTATACCAGCGCCTGGGCTTATCTTCTTCGGGTTGAAGGGAAGCCAAACTCGTATCGGTAGCCGGCATAGACCCTTCCCTGATTACCCCGTTTCCTGAAAACGCCCGGCGTTCGGCAGTAAGCATCGGGCCAAATTCTTTCCGCATTATAATCGTCATCAAAACAAATGCGAGTGCCAAAATCGGGTAAAAAAGGTAAGGCAGTGAGTGTAGAAAAATAATAAACGCATTATCAGCGCCGGCTTGTAGCTGAGTGGCCAGAGCAGCGTCTGTGGTTTGCTCAGCCAGACCGGATAGTGCATTTTGAATTTGAGTAATTTCGAAGCCAATCCATGTCGTAATTACGGCACTTACGGCGAGAGGGGCAGCCGTGGAATCAACAATATATGCCAGTTTTTCGCGCGAAATCTGCAGACGATCTGTCATCGGACGAAGTGCATTTCCCCGAATCAGCGTGTTGGCGTAATCATCAAAAAAGATAAAGAGTGCAGAAGCCCATGAAAATAGCTGGCCTTTCTTACGGGTCGTGGCAAATTTACTAAGCTGATCAACCACTCCCTGGGTACCGCCACCACGCGACATCACCCCTACCATTCCTCCCAGAAGTAGACTAAACACGATAATGGCAATATGATCTGCATTGACCAAAGAGCCTATTAACAGGTCGAGAGACTCAGCTGTACCGGATATTGGATTGAAGCCTACCACGAAAAGTGCACCCACCCAAATTCCTGCGAAAAGTGATAAGACAACCTCGCGGGTAATCAGAGCAAGACCAATTGCCACCAACGGTGGAATTAAACTAACCCAGGTACCGTACATCACTGCTGATTCTCCATCAACATTGGCAAAAGCCTGTAGATCCATCAAACCTACAACTAAAAGTGAGACAAACATAAAAGCTGCTGTCAGTAACCATTTCTTAAAATTCATAGGAGCTATTTCATTAAATGATGGATAGAAAATACAAGCATTGTGATTAAATACAATATTGATTTCTACTTATACGTCATTCTTATACAAATGAGAATTCGCCAAAATATTAAAGTTCGTTCCGCTGGTTTTTTTTCATCAGATATTCGATTGGCATTAATCTTTTTGATATGTTCATTGTTAAGAAAATAAATCAGCTGATTTCGGGTAAAATATTGGACAAAAAGAGAATACATAGAAAGTTTTCGAGCCGTCGGAAAAAACTTACCGAGCATATTCGCAACAAAGGGATCAAAGATCCAAAGGTTTTACAGGCCATTGAACAGGTACCACGCCATATTTTTGTGGATACGGCGCTTGAAAACCATGCCTACGAGGATAGTGCACTTCCCATAGGAAGCGGACAAACTATTTCTCAGCCCTACACCGTAGCCGTCCAGACGGAGCTCCTCGAAGTAAAAAAGGGTGATAAAATTCTGGAAATTGGCACAGGATCAGGATACCAGGCGGCAATTCTGTGTCATATGGGAGCTGATGTGTACAGTGTTGAGCGTCATGAG
The DNA here is from genome assembly GCA_003555185.1 of Balneolaceae bacterium. Classification (GTDB taxonomy): domain Bacteria; phylum Bacteroidota; class Rhodothermia; order Balneolales; family Balneolaceae; genus SW132. Next base: position 4,864 of record PWFZ01000034.1, read on the forward strand.
CCACTCTATTTAAACGCACGGCAGAAATTGCAGGAATTAGGTTACCGGCCCCGATTGAAATGTGGAGATGGCACGCTGGGCTGGTCAGCCTATGCGCCTTATGATGGCATTATAGTTACAGCCGGTGCGCCGATTGTTCCCGAAGACCTGATACAGCAACTCTCAGTTGGAGGAAAGCTCATTGTCCCTGTCGGAGACCAGGAGGTACAAACCATGATTAGAATTACCCGGGTATCTGAAGACGCCTACGAAGAGGAACAACTGAAAGAATTTAAATTTGTGCCCCTTATTGGAGAAAAGGGCTGGGAGTAACTAATTATTAAAACCTCATATTAAATTGGACTGCAGGTACCGGTTTTGAGAAGGAAACAGTGCCGGGATCAAGTTGCGTAACTCCAACCGTTCTTGACGACTCTTCAGAATCGATTCCGCGAATTAGTTGGTATCCGGCTTTGGCCATCGATACTATTCCCACCCCAATATTGACAGCAGATAACGCTCCCCTTGCGTAATTCACCTCTCGCACATCATAGGTCACTGCATGACCGCCTGTGAAGCCATCTTCATAATACCTCACGTCTTTATAGGTTTCTGAATTATCCAGATTTAAACTCCCAAGCAGTATTGATCCTGCGCCTGCCGCCAATCCCAGCCAATGATTTGCAGTTGACGATTCAACTAACCACGGTTCATTTACTGAATTCACAAGGTATGTAGCATTAACACCAGTCAGAATAGTGCTAGCTGCTCCATACCGCAGACTTATCTTATTTTTCGTTCTTGTTTCTTCACTTCTCATATGGTCGTATGCGGGCTGAATCATTGCCAGCTCTTTTTGGGTAAATCCCGATGAATCCACCCAAATATCAAACCGGGGATCATCAATTTCAGGTATGTATGCATACTTGTACTCTTCGTTGATCTCCTCTGCCAAATCTCTACCTGAAGTTTTCTCTATCAGGTACCCGACTGCGCAGATATTTCCATTACTGCTTATAAACGTAGGCCGGCGGTCATCAGAATGGCCGTCGTTATACGGAAATTCCCCGCCCAGGTAGTACTCCCTCAACAGGTTCAACTTCACTTCACGGTTTAATCGTTGTTGCTCGGTTAAATGATCTGTTGGCCGATTTCGTAAAATTGACTCCACATATTCCAGATGTATATGAATTCGAAGATCATCCGAAACATATTTATCCGGCCTTTCTCCAAAGCGGTGAATATAACTTTCATCTCCAATTACCGCATTGATTTCATCCGTCACTACCGATTGACCAGCATCTCTTTCAGAATTCATAAAAAGCACTACAAATACTATTAGTAATGGTAAAACCAATAAAAGGGAGTATTGACGAGTCATCTTAGTAACAATTATATTTCAATTTCTATCTATTAATTATACAGATGTCAAGCCGGTAGTACCTACTCAAAATCTTTCAGACTTTCTGAATTACAAAGGAATTCGTATACCCGTAGAAATCGTAAACTGGAGCGGATCAATC
>PWFZ01000104.1 GCA_003555185.1 Balneolaceae bacterium
CATAACCGATGGAGCTGCTGCAGATGAACCGATGGGTGTTGCTACGGGTGACTTTGTATTTGTAGGCGATGTGGGGCGACCCGACCTACTGGAATCTGCGGCCGGTCAGCAGGATGTTATGGAGCCATCAGCAAGAACTCTTTACAAAACTGTTGAACAGTTCAAAAGTATGCCTGAATATATGCAGGTCTGGCCCGGACACGGAGCCGGTAGCGCCTGTGGAAAAGCTTTGGGAGCTATTCCTGAAACCACAGTCGGTTATGAGCTGAGATATAATAATTCACTCAAATCTGCTACTTCCGAGGACAATTTTGTAAACTTTATCCTCGCAGGCCAGCCGGAACCGCCTCTTTACTTTGCTCGTATGAAGCGAGACAATAAAACAGGTCCTGCCGTGATTGGCGGATTGCCAAAAGTAAACCGCCTGAATTTGAATCAGCTAAGAAAACTGGCTGAAAATAGTGATTCGGTAATTTTAGATACCAGAGAGCGAAACGATTATGCTGCAGGGCATATTCCGGGTTCATTGTTATCCCCCCTAAACAAACAGTTTAACACCACAGCCGGATCATATATCACAGAAGATGATGATATCTATCTTGTCGTGGAAGAGCATCAGCTTGATGAAGCTGTTCGTGACCTCTACAGAATCGGTCTGGATCGTGTTAAAGGTTTCGTGAATGCCAGAGATCTGCTGATGTATAAAGAGCAGGGCGGCAAAATGAGTACTCTTGATGTGGCAACTTTTGATGCTGTAGATAACCTTGGAAGCGACGAATTGGTTCTGGATGTTCGAAAAGCATCAGAATATGAAGAATCAAAAGTAGATGGAGCGATTAACTTTGCCCACACTCGTCTAATGGAAAACGTAGACAAGATACCCTCTGATAAAAAGCTGTACGTACACTGTATGACTGGCGGTCGATCAGCGGTTGCTTCTGCCTTCTTGAAAGCGCGTGGCTTCGATGTAACTCTTATCGAAGACAACTTTAATGACTACATCAATAAAGTAGCAGCTTCTTAAACCAAATCACATAATATGGCCGGTAAATCCATATTGCCGGCCATTTTTATATAAATATGAACAAGATTGCTGAACATATCACCAATTATCTCCCCCTGTTCAACACCCTGAAGCACTACAATAAACAGGCATTGAAGGGAGATTTTAATGCCGGTCTGACGATTGGCATTATGCTGATTCCACAGGGAATGGCCTATGCACTTATTGCCGGCTTGCCTCCCGAATATGGCTTATACGCTGCCTTGGCACCTTTGGTAATGTATGCGTTACTGGGAACATCACGCCACTTAGCGGTTGGGCCGGTTGCATTAGTAGCGCTTCTTGTAGCATCTACAGTAAACCCATTGGCTGAAACAGCTGAAGAATATATCGCAATGAGTATTCTTTTGGCACTAATGGTTGGAAGCATTCAATTTTTATTTGGGGTATTAAAATTAGGGTTCCTGGTAAATCTGCTATCACACCCGGTATTGTCAGGCTTTATATCAGCAGCAGCAATTTACATCGGCTTAAGCCAGCTCCATCACCTGTTAGGAGTAGAATCAGTTTCCGGTGGGCTGCACGAAATTTTATATGGAATAGCAATTCAATTTAGTGCTATCAGTATTTGGACGCTCATCATTGGGGTGACAGCAATAATGGTAATGGTGGTGATTAAAAGAAAACTCCCAATTGTTCCGGGTCCTGTAGTAGCTGTAGGTGCAGGTATTATACTACTGTACCTCACAAACCTGGAAGAGGCGGGTGTATCAATCGTTGGTGAAATTCCGGAGGGATTACCTGCACTACAAATACCAATGATGAACTGGGATATAATGATGACACTATTCCCAATGGCAGTGGCCATTGCCCTTGTAGGGTACATGGAGGCAATAGCAGTTGCAAAAGCTATACAGCAAAAGTCAAAAGAGTATAGTGTGGATGCAAACCAGGAGTTAGTGGCAATTGGTGCCGGAAATATTGTTGGGTCAATCTTTCAGGCGTTCCCCGGTACCGGTAGTTTTTCTCGTACTGCAATATCCTATCAATCGGGAGGTAAAACAGTAGTTACATCGCTTTTTGCGGTTGCCGTTATTGCTATTGCACTGCTATTATTAACACCTGTTTTTTATTACCTGCCAAATGCAATTTTGGCAGCTATAATTATGCTTGCTGTCTACGGATTGATAGATATAGAGGGCTTTAATAAACTTTGGAAGTTAAAACATTACGACCGGTACATGTTTTTGGCAACATTTGCCGGAACACTGTTTATAGGAATAAAAGAGGGGATTCTGTTAGGGGTTACACTTTCTGTCATTATGCTTCTTTATCGTTCAGCCCGTCCAAATCAAACTATACTTGGACGAATACCGAATACAAATATTTACAGAAATGTAGACAGGTACGAAACAGAACGCCAGAAAGAGTTTATTGTCTATAGGTTTGATGCACCACTGCATTTTGCCAATGCTGAATTTTTTCGGGATCAGGTAGATGAAATCATCAAGGATAATCCGGATATAAAATGCCTGATTCTTGATCTCAACGGGGTGAATGATATCGACTCTACCGGACTGGACGAACTATTCGAGCTTAAAAACGATCTTGCAGAAAAAGGGATAAATCTACACCTGGCTGAAGTGAAATATCAAGTACGGAGCTTAATCAACCGTAAAATGTCCGATAATGAAGAGTGGAATTTTTATATGACAATAGAGGACGCCATTAATGCAGCATCAAAGACTAAAAATGATCAAGGGCATATATATACCGATACATCACTCGATTTGTAAGGTGATCATGCGAACAAACTATCAACCATAAAACATATAAAATGGAAACTGAAATTTTAATTGTACTGGCTATTATGGGGTTCACCATTTTTATGTTGGTGACCGAAATTGTCAGGATTGACGTAACGGCAATAATTACGATGCTGCTACTTAGCTGGACCGGGATTCTTACCAGCAACGAGGCACTTTCCGGCTTTTCAAGTAATGCAGTAGTTGCCATGATTGCCGTTATGATATTAGGTGAGGGAATTGCCAGGACGGGAATGATGTCAAGATTCTCTAAATGGCTTTTAAAACGTGTAGGCACAAAAACATCATCGGTTTTGGGATCCCTCTCGCTGTCGGTAGGTACTCTTTCCGGTGTAATTCAGAACATCGGTGCAGCGGCTCTTTTTCTCCCGAGCATTATCGACATTGCGCGTCGAATTAAAGTTTCTGCTTCTGTATTGATTATGCCGATTGGTTTCGCTGCCATAATTGGCGGCACGTTAACAATGGTAGGCTCGGGGCATTTAATTTTAACAAATGATCTCCTCGAAAGCGCAAACCTTGAACCCTACGGCCTTTTTGCCGTTACTCCGGTAGGGATAGCACTTCTACTCTCTGCTATTTTATTCTTCCTGTTTTTCGGCAAATTTTTTCTTCCTCAGGGAGATTCAGATGGAGAAATGGAGGCCACGGAGCAAGAAAAAGTTATTGAAGCTTTTAATCTCAAAAAGCAGATTCGATATTTTACAATTCCTAAATCCAGTTCATTAGCAGGCAAAACGGTTGAAGAATCAGGAATTTGGCACCGGTTTGATATTAATATTCTGGCAATCACACATGACAAACATATTGATTACGCACCGTGGAGGGAAACACAATTTGATGATGGACAAACGCTCGCTTTGTATGGTAATGAGGAATTAGTTGATCAATACGCCTCCGCCTATGGCCTGCAAGAGACAAAAGAATCCCCCATTTTTGAGGGATTAAATGATCCGGATGAGTCAGGTTTTGTAGAGGTAATTGTACCCCCACGGTCTGAGTTGGTTGGCCAAACCATCCGGCAATTTTCCATGCGTAAACGGTTCGCTGTAGAGCCGGTCATGCTCTTTAGCAAAGGAGAACGCGTTGAGGGAGATTTTTCCGATATAGAAATTCGGGCCGGTGACACATTTATTATTTACGGGCCCTGGGACCATATTAAAAACCTGCAGACTACAGATCCCTTTGTAGTAGCTACACCATTTTCTGTAGAGTCAAAAGATCCGTCCAAAACCTGGCAGGCAGCAGGAAGTTTTCTGCTAGCCATTGTTTTGGCGTTAAGTGGGTTTTCTATCTCTATTTCGTTTTTGACCGGTGCACTCGTAATGGTGCTTACAAACGTAATGACCATTCAGGAAGCATATAAAGCGATTGAGTGGAAAGTAGTGTTTTTGCTTGTTGGTTTGATACCGCTCGGCATAGCAATGCAAAACAGCGGCACAGCAGAATTTTTAGCCGAAGGTGTGATGGGGATCGTACAGGGGAGTCACCTTTTAATTCTCCTATTCACCGTTGGAATTCTCTCTACCGTTTTCTCCCTGGTTATGTCGAATGTGGGGGCAGTAGTAGTTTTGGCTCCGCTTGTTGTTAGTATAGGGTTACTGGCCGGGGTTGACCCAAGACCGCTTGTACTTTTGGCCGCGGTGAATGCAGGAAATTCGTTTGTTTTACCTACACATCAGGTAAATGCACTCATGATGACAGCAGGTGGCTACAAAACACGGGATTACTTTAAAGCCGGTGGCGGCATGACGATTGTATTCCTTGTTGTCTCCGTAATGTTCTTTTACTACACGTTTTTCTAAAAAAATTATAGACAATGAGTAACGTTAATCTAAAATTAGGACTTAAATCTAACTGGAAGCAATTCTCACTGCTAGTTCTGATCAATGCATTTGTTGGTGGAATGGTAGGTTTAGAACGAACCATTCTGCCGGAAATAGCCGAGACAGAGTTTGGGATAGCTGCAAAATCTGCCATATTCTCATTTATCGTAGTTTTTGGTATTACGAAAGCTCTGTCGAACTATTTTGCAGGACGGTTTGCACAACAATACGGCCGTAAAAACATGTTGATTCTTGGTTGGCTTTTCGGCCTCCCCGTCCCGCTGATTTTAATGTACGCCGGGAGTTGGAACTGGATCATCTTTGCTAATGTGCTGCTGGGGATTAATCAGGGACTCGCTTGGTCAGCTAATGTTATTATGAAGATTGATCTTGCCGGCAAAAAAGACAGGGGTCTGGCGATGGGACTTAACGAGTTTGCCGGCTACCTGGCCGTTGGAATACTGGCATTTTTAACCGGATGGATGGCATCGGAATTCGGCTTACGCCCCTATCCATTTATTCTGGGAATAGGACTTGCAGTCGCAGGCTTGGTGTTTTCCATCTTTCTGGTGAAAGATACTGAACCATGGGTGGCTTTGGAGTCTGAAGGTACAGATCGAAAAAAAAGCAATGGAAATCTGTTTTGGAAAACTTCGTGGAAAGATAGAAATCTGTTCGCTGTTACACAGGCCGGGTTGAGTACAAACTTGAAAGACGGCATGGCCTGGGGAGCCTTCCCACTGTTTTTAACTGCAACGGGTTTAAATCTTGCTCAAGTTGGAATTGTGACAGCCATTTACCCCGCTTTTTGGGGGATTTTTCAGGTGGTAACCGGGAAACTCTCAGATTATACAGGACGAAAACAGATACTGGTAGCTGGAATGTTAACACAAGCGGTTAGTTTGCTGGTTTTTCCTGTACTTAATGAATTTTACCAGTTTGTTATTGTAGCAGGAACCTTGGGAATTGGAACCGCGATGGTGTATCCTACGTTTTTAGCAGCAGTAGCTGACCTTGTGCACCCGCAAGACAGGGCCGAAAGTATTGGCGCATTTAGGCTTTGGAGGGATGGCGGATATGCTATAGGGGCTATTTTGACAGGAATTATTGCAGATTTATTTAGTCTGTCATTAGCCATCACCGCAACGGGATTTATCACACTTTTTTCAGGTTTATATATTGCATTCCGGATGAGTGCGTTAAATACTCCGGTAGCAGGAACCAATAATTAATGAAATCCTACTTCTGACATGAGAACTTCAATCGTAACACTACTACTAATTGCAATAGCAGGAATTATAATGTTTAACTTTTTATCTAAAAACCAAAACGGAATGGACTTAACTACTACAGAATTTAAAGAGAAAATTAAATCTCAGCCCGGAAAGGTAATTGATGTTCGAACGATCGATGAGTATAACCAGGGACATTTAAAAATTACCGATGATCAGCACGATTGGATGAATGGCGAATTTCAAGATGCGGTAGAAAATCTGGACAAGGATAACACCTATTATCTCTACTGCCGAACAGGCAATAGAAGCGGGCAAGCCGCAAAGATGATGAAGAGTGAAGGATTTGAAAATGTATACAATATTGGTGGATTTGAAGACCTTGCCAATGCAGGTTTTGAAACTGAAAAGTAGACTTTAATTATGGATAGTTTAAAAATTTCAGAGGCGGACTATAAAAAAATTAAAAAAAA
>PWFZ01000422.1 GCA_003555185.1 Balneolaceae bacterium
ACAACCGATTATGAGCATGGCGCCGTTGTAGAATTGACGGCCAGCTCCGCAAACGGGTGGTACTTTTCCGGATGGGAAGGTGAGCTGAGCGGAGACCAAAACCCAAACCGGATTACCGTGAAGGACACCACAAACGTAACAGCGGTTTTTGAGCGAGAGTCCCACAGCCTGGAAGTAGAAACCGACGGGAACGGCAGCGTCAGTATGGACCCGGACGACAACGAACACCTGCACGGGGAGAGCGTAGAATTGACCGCCGAGGCCGATGAGGGCTGGGAGTTTGTAGAATGGAAAGGCGACTTGCGAGGCTCCGACAATCCGGCAACGATTACCATGGGTGACGACAAAGAGGTGAAAGCGGTGTTTGAAGCCAACACTTATGCCTTGACAGTGAACTTTGATGGAAAGGGATCCGTAGGCCGCAATCCATACCAGGGAGAATACAAACATGGAACTTATGTACTGCTCACTGCTGAGCCCAACTCAGAATACGACCTATATGAATGGACCGGTGATATAGAATCGAATGAGTCTCAGGTAGAGATTGTGATGACGGGTGACAAGGAAATTACCGCTACGTTTTTGAGGCTATTTTATATAGCAGACAATGGAATAACGGTTAAGTGTCCACTGGCTGATGTGGGCGAAAGCGGAAATGTAAACGGAGTGGAGTACACCAAGCGAACCAGGGATATGATTACCACATCGAATGCCTCAACCTCATGCACAAGTGGAATTACGGATATGCATGGTATGTTCATAAATGCAGAGCAATTCAACCAGGATATTGGCAGCTGGGATGTGAGCAGTGTTACGGATATGCGTGGAATGTTCGCCTTAGCCACAAATTTCAATCAGGATATCGGAGATTGGGATGTGAGCAGTGTTACGGATATGAGTGGTATGTTCGGCCTTGCTACAAACTTCAATCAGGATATCGGAGACTGGGATGTGAGTAGTGTTACGGATATGAGCATTTTTAATATTCAAATAGGCTATACCTTTTACTTTATAAGGGGTATGTTTATCGATGCAGAATCGTTTAATCAGGATATCGGCGATTGGGACGTTGGCAATGTCACAAATATGTCGCAAATGTTTCGGAGTGCTGATTCCTTTAATCAAGATATCGGTAGTTGGGATGTAAGCAGTGTCACAAATATGAGTGGTATGTTTCAGGTGGCAGAATCCTTTAATCAGAACATCGGTAGTTGGGATGTAAGTGGCGTGACCAGCATGGTGAATATCTTTTCAGGAGCAAGTAGTTTTAATCAAGATATTGGCAAATGGGATGTGAGCAGTGTTGTGAGTATGAGTGGTATGTTCAATTCAGCCACAAACTTCAATCAGGATATCGGCGATTGGAATGTTAGTAAAGTAGAAAATATGTCTGGAATGTTCCGAACTGCAGAGTCATTTGACAGCAACATTGGTAACTGGGACGTCAGTAGTGTGATTTACATGTCAAATATGTTTTTAGACGCCTCCGGCTTTAACCGGGACCTGACCGGCTGGTGTGTGGAGCAAATTGGGTCCAAACCATTTAACTTTAATGGCGGTACTTCGGCCCTCGATGATGCCAACACCCCCGAATGGGGAGAACCATGCCAGTAATCTGTTAATTATCTCACAAGTATAGAAAGGCGGTCTGAAGGCCGCCTTTTTTGTTTTAAAGCTTTTGCACAGATCCAAACCGTTGTGCAAAGGCTTTTTTATTACAATATCTCAATTTTTTCATTTAATCCCAGCTATAACCCCACTCCAGGTCCACTTTCATTGCCAGTTTATTATCCGGGCCGGTTATTCGAAGCACCGATTTTTTTGAGTCTATACCCTTTCCGCAGTGGATGGTAATCTCTTCGCCCAGATATACCGGACCCAACATCTTATACTCTACTTTTCGAATGGTTCGGGTCATATAATTTCGCTTATAAGCATTAAGTAAATAGATCAGTAGCAGCGGCCCATGAACCAATAATTCCGGGTATCCCACCTTATCTCGCGTATAATCCTGATCATAATGAATGCGGTGAGCGTTAAACGTGAGTGCTGAAAATTGAAACAGCGTAATTTCATCCGGAGTGACAGACTTTTTCCAATCCCCATCTAAATCCAGTGTTTTTGTTCTGGTAGGATAAGCCCCTTTATCCGTAGCCTCTTGGTACACGTACTGCTGATCTTCCGTGATCAGCGTTGAACCGCCCGCGCTAATCGCATGACTTAATTTCACAAACGTGAGGTCTCCGCTTGTACCCTCCTTTTCCTCAATACCGATAATTGTTGATGTCTTATTTGCAGGGACATTCACTTTCATCGGTTTTTTAAACTCAATTTTACCGCCCGCCCACAATCTATTTGGCAGATCCACAGGTGGCAAAAACTCACCTTGTTTTGGTGTGCCATTTTCATCCAGATCCGATCGCTTTTCGAGCGGAGTAAAATAACACCAATGGGCACAAGCCGGTAAAATGGAGTTGTCACTTATTGCCGAAGGATCGCGATTCATCATAGCCTCGAACCTCTGTAGTGTTTCAACAGAAACGGTATCGGTTTGATGTCGTCGTTTTCCTATCCACTTTTTGTAATCCATAATCGATCAAGCCGAAATTTCTTCCCGTTCAGCAGAAATCAGAAGTACCGGGAACTTACTCAATCGGGTAACTTTACCACTCACGCCACCTAAATATTCGCTCGGCTCAAACCCTTCGCCCTGACTCCCCATCATAATCATTGTAGCGCCAACCTCTTCAGCTTTCTCAACAATTTCCTTAAAAGGAGTACCATAGGTAATAATCAGATCAACATCTTCGCGAACCCGGTCCGAAAACTTGTTTCGGATTTTCTCGAGCTGTTCACGGTTTTTATCAGTCAGGCCATCACGGCTGACAGGATCTTTTAGGGCAATTGAATAATCACCCTGAACATGAACAATTGAAATTTTCCCCACGCTGCCATTACCCTCCATATCCCGCAAAATTTTGTAGGCCCGATAGGCATTATCAGAAAAATCCGTTGCGTACAGCACATGATCGAGGGCGTCTTCACAAGGGTGTGTAAGAGTCAGTATTCGTTTGTTGGGATCTTCTTTACCTTTTTCTATACCAATATTTATCAGGTATACCGGGAATTTTGACAGTTGCATCAATTCAGTAGCGGTTCCGCCTGACTTTAGATCAATAACTTTACTTGATCCGCGATTACTGATCACTACAAAGTCTGCGTTCAGATCTTCTGCAGCAGCTAATATTTCGGTGGGTGGATAGTAATGGATTCCGGTCCGGATATGAACATCCACCTCGAACCCACTTTCTTCGAGCTGTTTTTTATAATGCTCAAGCTGCTCCTGCTCTTTACTTGTATCAATCGCTGAAACATCCTGTCCATGCGGAACGGGAATAACATTTACGAGGGTTATTTTTTCTGTACCCAGTTTGTGAAAGGATGAAACACAATTTACAATCAGTTCACTCGCATCAGATAAATCCAGCGCAACAACTGCGTGTTTGAAGATTTTCATAATAACCCCGTAATTTTAGTTTTTGTCTATTAATTTATCAACCCGCTATTCCACAGGCTTAATTCTCTTCGTTTTCTTCACTTTGCTGAGCAGATTGATCAACAATTTGCAACTGATTGCTGAGTGATGTCTGTAGTTCTTCAACATCATCTTCACCCAAAAGTTCACTTATATCTTTTACTCCAATTTTAACCGCAAGATTGTAAACCATTCGATTAAACAGCATTTGATGGGCTGCTGATGAGAGTTGCATGAGCTGCTGCTGGGGCACCTGTCCGCCGGACAGTTTAATCTTGTTTAAAATAGGCTCAAGCAGCTTTTCAATATTTTTATTTAGCTGGCCTTCGAGCTCATTGGCTTCCTTATTTTCTTTACTTGTCACTTCTTTTCCTGATGGATCTACTAATTTCATTGGTCAATTTTTGAATTAAATATTTGCCTTATAGTAAGATAACGGATATTGAGGCTTAATCAATCCCTTTAACTTTAATCAGCCGGTTTTTAATAAATGTTTACTCCTCCATTCCCGGCCTGTATTTTCGTATCAACTGTTGCTCCACTTCCTCTCTGGTGAAAGCAACCGGGGTCATTTCGTTGTTGGAAAACAGGGTTAACTGGTCAGTATAATGAAGCGATTCCTCCTTATTACTCTGACCATACGCCAGGATTGTATACGCTCGCGGCACATCACCAAACTCAACAGCAGAAACCCAGCCATCGCCACCGCGCACTTCCCTTTGTTGCTCATTATCCCGATGATCGGTAAACCATATTACACGGTAACATCCAAGTAAGCCTGTACATCCGCCAATAGCTACATCAGTGTCACCAATTACAGCCCTGTGAGCTGCACCCCATGCTAAATTCCAGTGACCATACCGGTCCGTCGATTCTTCAACAGCCCATTCAAAAGCCTCAAAAGCGCGATCGAAATCTGCAAGTCCGTAAGGCGTTTTTGTTGGCTCATCATACGACCATGGTTCTTTAAAGAGACGTTCCGGCGTGGCAGAATAACCCACAGACTCCGGAGAACTATCCACACGCCCGGAATCCGCAGTTGATGAATATCGATTCCACCATGTTTTAAATAAAACTCCGCCACGACTATCTCGTGCAACGGTATTATCCCACTCTTCAATAAGCTTCAAGGCTCGTTTTACTTCACCATCAGGATTGTTTCTTTCTACAGCTTTGATAAGATCCTCCTTAACACGATCCGCCATCAGCATTCGCATACTGTGCTTCAGCTCCACAATGTCTTCAAGGGAGAACTTTTGATCGTTATGAATTAATTCATGTGAATGCTGACTTCTTAAACGAAACTGAGGTTTCGGATAATAAGAGGGGAAATCTTCCGGCTTGAGGATTTCATGTAAATTGGTAAAATGAAATGTATCATTTTCATTTCTCAGATAGCCGCCTTTGGGGTTTTCCAGTTGAGGCAACTTATCCCACTCTAAGATATCCTGCCACATCTGATCTGATTCTGTAACATGAATAGCCGTTGTATCCCCGCCGGCCTCATGTGGCCGGTCCGGGATCGTTGCATTCCATACGTAGAAAATATTTCCATCAGCATCTGCATACGTTAGGTTTGATGAACCCCTCGCACGCATTTTCATCGCATCTTTCCACTCATCCAGATTCTGCGCTTTCATCATTTTAAAAAACTGTTCTCCGGTACGAAACTCACCATCACCTGAAGATTTTATAACAAAAATTTTACCTTCTGCCCTGTGAATCACCGGCCCATAAGGAGTTGACCAAAAATGCCGTTCTTCTGTACCGAGCGCATTACCATGCTTAAATTCCACTTTTTCGGTTTCGTAAGTAAGTGGAACTGAAACACCATCGAGAATAAAATGATCCGGTCGATTGGGGTCAGCTTCAAAGGAGTAAATTTCATCCAAATCGGGGTTATTGTTTGTGGTAGACCATCCAAGTCGCTCATTCCAGCCGCCGATAATTCCCAATGCCCGGCCAATTCGAAAATCACCGTAGAAGTTAAGTTTACCCGGCACTTCCATTTTCGCCTCATAATACCCTGCATTCCACGATAAATGTGGATTCCGCATCAGAATGGCATTCTCTGATTTGGTTCGTTCAGGAGAGAACGCCCAAACGTTGGATCCAACATCAGGATGAGGCTCTTCTGTCTTTGCTGCAAGCCGGGCCCAAATCGTTTGATCTTCAAGCAGGGAAATCTCGTTTACCCTATCACCCACATTCTGAGCAAGCTCTCCATTATTTCTTTGCTGCTCATATGCGGTTAAAAACCGGCGAATTGTATTACCGCTTGGAGATACAATATCCCTTGCATGCACATCATACCTGGTATAATGCGGTTTAACCCAATCATCAAATTCATCAGGATGAAGTTCGATATACCGATTTACTCCCTTTGCAAATCCTTTAAGCATATCGCGGGTTTCCGGCTCAAGATTGGGCCATGTTTCGACTGCCCGTTGATGATCTCTTTGATTGGATGCATCGTTATCTATAGCGCTCGCCCTTTCAGCACCGGTTAACTCATTATACTTTGCCCATTCACCTCTCGCTTTTAAAAGGAGTTCGGCCACCCGATCTCCATGATCTTCCATTTGCAGATAACCCATGGCATATCCTGCAGCCTCTATCGTTTCAGCATCGATATGGGGAACACCAAACTCCGTTCTGCGAACAATGACTTGCTCAGCCAGATCACCGTTAGAATACGACTCAGCAATTTGTTCGGCTTGATCGCCTGCCTTTTCAGAAGTCTTGCATGAAAACAGAAATAGAGATGATAGAAGTAGTAACGATAGGTTTCTCATAATTTTATCT
>PWFZ01000001.1 GCA_003555185.1 Balneolaceae bacterium
CCCGCCGGCTTTTTGTGTTACTTCCTATGCAGGAAATTGATTCGAACTGGCTGGATCCCACATGTGGAATTACTGTCTCTGAAGTGGTGAAAAATGCTCCTGAAATGGACATCCACAAAACTGAACATTGCTGGTAACATGCCCAACAAATTTGACTTTATTGCCATTGAAGGAGTGATCGGAGCAGGAAAAACGACACTCGCCAATATGCTTGCCGAGCGAAATGGCGGAAGACTGGTTCTCGAACAGTTTGAAGAAAATCCGTTCTTACCAAAATTTTACGAAGAACGTGAGCGATATGCTTTTCAAACTCAACTCGCTTTTCTAGCCAGCCGGTTCAAGCAGCAGCAAAAAATGACTAACCGCGATCTGTTTGATGAGTTCATCATCTCAGATTACATTTTCGAGAAAGACCGTATTTTTGCACGCCTCAACCTGGATGATGATGAGCTTGCCCTCTACGATAACATATTTGGTATAATGGCAGGAATTTCTGCCAAGCCAGATCTTGTTATTTATTTACAAAGTTCTGTAGATCGGCTGATGAATAATATAAATAAGCGGGGAAGGGATTATGAAAAGCATATTACCGAAGAGTATCTGCACGAGCTGAGTGATTCATACAATCAATTTTTTTATCACTACAATAAATCCCCTTTGATGATCATTAATTCAACAGAGATTGATTTTGTTAATAATCCGGATCATTTATCGTATCTTGAAGAACAAATATTTAGTCATCCAATTCGCAGTAATACCCATATTCACATTATTCCAGATTAATGCTGTTACGCTGGCTTTTTATAGCACTTATTATTTACGCACTGTATAGACTCTTTTTTAAACCAAAGGGTCGACCTGAGGCAAATAAAACCGCCCGGAAACGCAGGCAGAAGAAGAATTTAGACCATATCGAAGAAGCCGAATACGAAGATATAACCGATAAAGAGAAAACAAAATAACGTACATGAGTTTTGAAGAAAAGCACAAACAAGGATACGAACTTTTACACGAGAAATACCTGGATCGGAGCCTCGATGTTGCCCGGGAGCTGCAAAAAATAAACCCCGATGCCCCTGAAGGATACACCCTTGAAGGTGAAGTAATGCAAAAATTAGGTCAGTGGGATACAAGCATTGAATCGTTTGATAAAGCTATTGAAAAGGATTCCGAAAACGGTCGCCTTTACAATTTACGCGGTTACGCCCATCTGAATGAAGATAACATCGATAAAGCAAAAGGTGACTTTGAAAGAGCCATTGCGCTGGATGATTTATCCACTGCACACCGTAACATGGTTCTTTACAAGTTGATGTCTGGTGATGGTCAGGGAGCAATAACCTATCTACTTGATCGAATCAAAACAGAGCCTAAAGATGTGGAAAACTGGATCTTAATGGGCGACCTGATGAAGAAGGGAGGCCATGATGAAAAAGCTAAAACATATTACGAGCAAGTCCTGAAAATGGATCCTGAAAATGAATATGTAAAGCAGCTACTCGAAGAGTCATAAGTTAGCTTTAAAAACCATAGTCCAAAAAAAAGCCCCGCTGATTAATCAACGGGGCTTTTTTAATGTCTTTGAATTCGTTTAGTTCTCTTGCTGCTCTTCTTGTTGCTGTGGAACAGCCGACTGTGTTTGTGAAGGAGCCTGAAAATCAGTTTCAACCTGATTTGGCATCCCCTGTTGCTGAATTGTACTTTGCCCCTGATCACCGCGGTCAATTGCGAAATTCGCCAGAACGCTTAATGAAAGAAATAAAATTGCTAAAATTGTAGTCGTTTTAGATAGCAGATCTGCTGTTCTACGAGCACCCATAGCGGCACCACCGGCCATACCTGCCGCGAGCCCACCGGATAATCCCTCTTTCTGTCCGGGCTGTAGCAACACCACAACAATTAATAAAATGCAGATTAGAGTAATGAAGCTAATGATAATTCCGTAAAGCATAGTATCTTAAATATAAATTCGTTTTTTGATCGAACACTAAAAATATCACTAATTACACTCTTAACAAAGTGATATTGTAATAATGGTATTCATTAACTGGAACAGGTCAACTACCTGTTTTCATAATGAAAATTGTTGACTCGCGAAGATAAATAATCCGGTTCACCTAAATGGAAGATTTTCAAGAAAAATTAGACACTCTTTTCACTGAAGCTAACGTTCAGTACGGTAATTTTATTGAGACGATCATCATAATTGCACTTTTAATTGTGTTGCGTTTTGTCATCATTCGAATTGTTTATAATCGTGTTGATGAAACCGCCTCTCGGTATAAATGGAGAAAGAATGTAACATATACGCTGGTTTTTATGGGCTTTCTGCTTGTTGGCCGGGTTTGGTTCGAGGGTGTTGGATCTCTGGCCACGTTTCTAGGTTTACTATCAGCCGGTATTGCTATTGCATTGAGAGGGCCGGTTACTGACATGGCTGGGTGGGTTTTTCTAATCTGGCGCCAACCATTTAAGGTTGGAGATCGCATTGAAGTTGGAAGTAATAAAGGAGACGTGATAGATGTACGTTTTTTTAAATTCACAATTCTGGAAATTGGAAACTGGGTTCATGCAGATCAAAGCACCGGAAGAGTCATCCACATCCCTAATCACTTGGTATTTAACGAATCAATTGCGAACTACACCAGCGACTTTGAATTTATATGGAATGAAATTGAAGTGATATTAACGTTCGAAAGTGACTGGAAAAAAGCACGAAAATTACTGGAGAAGATCTCAGAAGATCATCTAAAGGACTATGTAGAAGATGCGGAGCAACAAGTCCGGAGAGCAACTAAATCATACTTAATACGATATAAAAATTTAACTCCAATAGTATATACCGAAGTAGTGGAAATCGGTATTAAGCTCACCATACGCCATTTTACAAACCCAAGAAAACGACGGGGTATAAATCAAATGATGTGGGAAGATATTTTAGATGTAGTAGAAAAAGAAGACGATATCGATTTTGCCTATAACACAATTCGCATCTATCAAAATCAGATCGAAGGTAAACCCGGGCTCAAATAAAACCCGCTATTTAGGAATTGGCTGAATAAGTGTCTTAATATTTTCCGCCGCCGGATCGTTTACTTTTTTGCTCACCCGGTGAACCGTAATATCTGTTATGAGAAACAGAGATTCAGCTTCCCTGATAACTTCACTTTTCGGCACATCCCCATCAAGCCATTTTTCGGTTAGCTCTTTATTTAACAGCAACGGCATATTGGGCGATATGGGCTGTATTAATGTATTTGAGTCCCTCTTTAAAAAATCACAATACTCCGTCCCTTTATCTTTAAATGTTAAACCTGCAACGGACATCACGGAGCTGTTCATCATGCGCACAAAAAAGGGATGCTCTTTTTCCCTGCCCTCTTTCCAAATAAAAAAGCCACTGATTGGAATAACGCAACTCGACTCTGCCTTTTCCAGCATTTTCTCATTTGTTAATTCACTGGATTGATCCGAAAAGCTTTTTCCCCAACGCAGTCTTTGAATATCACGCCCGCTATCATCTACTGATATTACCGGAATGTGTTGTCCTCTGCTGATATTGTAGTGAGGCTCAAATATTGTGTCACTTTGCCCATTCAAGCTAAAAAACTCTTCAACTTCGTCACGGTTGGCAAAAAATGCTATTCGTTTTATCATAAAGAAATAGTTTATAATTGTGTATGAAACCTTTAATAATACTACATCTATAAATTGAACAGTTCAAGGAGCGTTCAGATGTTTACAAAAATATTTTACAATCCTGCAGAAAAC
This sequence comes from Balneolaceae bacterium, assembly GCA_003555185.1. Classification (GTDB taxonomy): domain Bacteria; phylum Bacteroidota; class Rhodothermia; order Balneolales; family Balneolaceae; genus SW132. Next base: position 3,772 of record PWFZ01000001.1, read on the forward strand.
CGACTCAGAGCAGGGTTCAGAATTCTGATTATTACGTCATTACTTATTGCCTCCGGGGTCACACTAAACTCATTTACAGTTTCATCACTGGCATTTACTGTCGGACTGGCCATAATAGTTCTACTTGCACTTTGGGTCGCAGCCAACTTTTTAGACCACAGGCCCTTCAGAGATTATGGATTCACTCTTAATGCTGAGTGGTTTCGCGATCTCATGGCAGGTGCGCTAATTGCAGGAATTTCAATGGGAGTAATTTTCATAATTCTGCATAGTTTTGGATGGATCACAATCACAGAAAGTTCATTTGATGTACGGCCAGAGCTATTTAACTATTTGCTTTTTATGATGGGTGTAAGCGTTTGGGAAGAGGGGTTTTTCCGAAGTTATCTTATTCCAAACCTGAAAGAAGGGTTGAAAATATCCTGGATATCCAATACATGGGCGTTAATCCTCGCTGTCATTCTCTCCTCACTTTTATTTGCCGCAGGCCACATGACAAACCCGGGGGCATCGCACTTGGCTGCCCTTAATATTTTCATTGCCGGTGCTATTTTGGCGTATCCGTTTATTGCTACCGGAAGCATCGCCCTGTCAACCGGCCTGCATTTATCATGGAATTATTTTCAAAGTGCTGTTTTTGGGCTACCGGTTAGTGGCGGGCAATTCGATCACGGTATCTTACAATCAGACATAATTGGCCCACAAATTTTTACCGGTGGAGAATTTGGTCCTGAAGGCGGAATTATTGGCTTCATTGGTTTAATGGTTATGATTATTTTTATCCATATATATGTTATCTTAACAAAGAGAAGTTTACAAAGTAGTTGCTAAATTTTGTACATATATGAGCAGGGCAGATTTTTTTGACCCTGCTATTTGTTAATTGAAATAATGATCTAAAAATAAAGAGGTATAGACATTGTCGTTTAATCAATTTCGACTAAGCTCTGATATTTTGAAGGGATTAAGAGATGTAAATATTGAAAGTCCCTCACCATTACAGAAAAAAATTTTTAAAGCTGTTCAAAGTGATTCTGATTTAGTAATAAACACAACATCAGAACAAACACCTGAACTCGGCTATTTGATATCACTCCTGAATACGATTTCAAAGTCTGAACGAAGACAGGGAACCCGTGCCATTATTCTTACATCATCTGAGGAACGTGCTAAACAGATTGATGAGTGGGTATGGGCAATAGGCTATCATAGTTCTATTGAAAGTACCTGCTACACAGATGAGAATGAGATCAAAAAACAGCAGGCTTCGCTATCAGCCGGCCCTGTTATTGTGATTTCTACGCCGCAACAGTTAGCCACCATTCTTCAAGATGGACGGATGATATTCCGTGAAGTGGAACAACTGATTGTAGATCAGGCTGAACAGATAAATGACTGGGATTCAGTTGATATTATATCTAAGCGGGTAATTGGCAAATGCCAGAGAATTTTCACCGCTTCGAAAGACAGTAAAGGAATGCGTGATGCAGAAAAGCGACTGCTGAAGGATCCGGAACTCGTGGAGATCGAGAAAAAAGCTCCTGCAAAAAAGGAGCCGGAACCGGCTAAAGAACCGGAGATTATTACCAAAGATCTCACACAGTATTACATAAATGTGCCGCCACGATCAAAAATCTCTACGCTGATGGCGCATCTGGATGATAATAAATCAGACACGGTTGTTATTTTTGCTGCATCCCGCAGAACCGCAGATCGGCTGTATAAAATTTTAAGAAAAAGCGGCCGCCGTGCAGTAAGCATTCACGATAAAGTGGACGAAAAAACATACAACCAAAGGTTTCAAATGTTTACCGATGGAAGTGTGCAACATTTAATCATTGGTCAGCTTTCCGCAAAAGATATTCCGCTCGAGCATGCCTCTCAGGTAATTAACTACGACGTCCCTGAAGAAGTTGAAGAGTACAAACTCCGTGCAGAGCTTATTGGAGATGGTAAAGCAACCCGAATTCTTTCTCTGGTGTCGAAACAGGATCGCGGTGATATTCGGACAATCAGCGAATCTTTAGGGTATGCCCCTGAAGAAGTACCACTTCCAAAATCGGTGAAAGAGAAGGCAAAAACAGAAAAGAAGCCTGCCAAGAAAAGTAAAGCCCCCAAAAAACAACCAAAACCAAAACCCCAAAAAAGTCGCGGGAAATCTTCACGCGGTGGCCGATCCTCCAAGAAAACCGAGAAGGGGATTGAAGGACTGCCACGTCCCTCTTATGAAGGACTCAGTGGCGGACGATCCGGCAAAAAAGAAGAGAAAAAAGGTATCGCCGGCTTTTTTAAGAAGTTGTTTTCATAAATATGAAAATCCCCTTTTGGTGGGGCTCAGTTTTTGAACCTGCCTTGTCGGCAGACAGGCGCGCAAGCGAAAAGCGAACGCAGAGAGCAGGGGGATGATTTTCCGAGCGTTGGATTGACTAAATATTCAATATTTGGGTTAGAATTCACTACTTATCATCCCCTTAACCCCCTTCAAAGGGGGACTTTTACTATTCTTG
>PWFZ01000467.1 GCA_003555185.1 Balneolaceae bacterium
ATCCTGACTAAAATCGGGTCCGAGAATGTACATAATTTCATCTATATCTCGATCCAGTGTTCGGGCAAATGTCTCTACGATTCGTTCTACAATCATAGTTCCCGCGACGGGCAGGAGGGGTTTTGGTGTTGTATGAGAATGGGGGCGCACTCTTGTGCCTCTTCCTGCCATTGGGATGATTAATTTCATATCTTGAGTAATATTTTATTTGAAGTCTTTGTTTGTACCAATATAACAGATCATACCTTTACTATCGAACACTCTATATAATTAACCAAGATTAAGACGCCAGAGATTTGAACATATTCCCCACTCTACTCAATGGAGCCATACTTTTGCTCTGTTTTATTTTTTTACGACATAGCTTTACACGGGCTATATATTTTTTACAGATGTTTCAGCAGCATGGATATAAAACTCATGAGTTTCGCAGATGGGCTGTGTCCAATTTCAGCGAAAGGGTAGTTACATCAGAACATATCCTTATGAATGTTATCATACTCTGTATGATTTATTTTCTCTCCACTACGGTAACATTCGCCACCGGAGTGATTATAATGTTCAGTTTTACCGCTGTTTGGTTTGGTGATCTGTCTCGCTACAAAACCAAACAGGATAAAAAGCCCCTGGTGTTTACGTCTCGCGTAAACAGGCTAACCATAACGTTTATCATATTAATAGCCCCGCTTTACTATTTTCTTTTTTCATTCTCATTTTCTGATCACCTGATCTATTTAAACCCAAATATTTATGAACCTGTTGGGAATTTTTTGACAGCCGATCCCTATTTCTTAACCTTTACGCTGGTCTTGGTGGATATTTTGATCCCATTTTTGCTCTTCCCCGCTGCATGGTTAATGAAGCCCGTTGAAAGCACTATCCAAAATGGATTCAAGCGTCAGGCAAGAAAGAAAATTGCCTCTATGCCAAACCTGAAAGTTGTTGCTATTACCGGTAGCTACGGCAAAACCAGCACCAAATTCGTGATCGATTCTTTTTTGAAAGAGCGGATGCAGGTTTGTGTCACTCCGGGTAGTTATAATACTCCGATGGGTATCTGCAAGGTCATCAACAATGACCTTAAAGCCCATCACCAGGTGTTGATTTTAGAAATGGGTGCCCGCTACAAAGGCAACATTAAAGAGTTGTGCGAACTTGCCAAGCCTGATATTTCCGTCATTACCAATGTTGGTATTTCTCACCTCGAAACATTTGGCTCCAAAGAAGCTGTGGCAAAGGAAAAATCTACCCTGGCCTATGAACTGAAACCCGGAGGATCGCTGATTTTAAATGGAGATGATCCTGTGGTCACTCAAATGGGCTCTCACCGAAATGATATTAAACGAATATTTATCGGGGAGAGTGGGCAAATCACTGCAAGAAATGTTACAGTTGACCAGAATGGCACAAAATTCCAGATGGAATGGCTTGACGACAGCGGTAAAGTAGAGCAGTCAGAAACGATCCAAACTCAACTCTTAGGCGCTCATAATGTGCAAAACCTGCTTTTAGGAGCGGCAGTTGCAAGAGATTTTGGCATCCGATTAAGAACAGTTTCAATCGCAGCATCAGCTTTAGAGCCGGTTGAGCATCGCTTGGAGTTAAAAAAACGCGGTGATCTTACTGTAATAAATGATGCGTTTAACTCTAATCCGGTAGGTGCCAAAAATGCTGTGGATATTTTGGCCTCTTTTGAAAGGGGGAGGCGGATCATCATCACCCCGGGGATGGTTGAACTCGGAGATATTGAAGAGCAGGAAAACTTCAAGTTCGGAGAGCATATTGGAAATGCGAATCTGGAACTCGTTATTTTGGTAGGAAAAGAAAGAACTCAGCCTATTTATGATGGAATACTTTCAGTGAAGAACGGGCGCGAAACAGATGTTAAAGTTGCTGATAGTTTATTTGAAGCGAATAAACTACTTAAAGACTTTGCCCGTCCCGGAGATGTGGTTCTTTACGAAAACGATCTGCCTGACAGCTATAATGAGTAATGTTCACAGCTTATCAAAAAGGTGAGAGTATGAATTTTATATACCCGAAAATCAGCGAGAACCAATACCAATAGGTTATACTTTAACTTTCAAGTCTGATCAAATTTCTTCCCTTAGTGTCTCGCAGAATCCCGCGGAGTTTTGCGCAGAGTTTCGCAGATGATGCCGGGGTGGTTAAAGACAGTTATTGTGATAATTACTGAATTTATTACGAACTACATTATTCACTCCGAACGGCATCAGCGGGCTCAACCTGAGCGGCTCTCTTCGCCGGATACCAGCTTGCAGCAAGGCATAAAATCATACTTCCCCCTAAAATAATGGCAATATCCCATGGGTTGATAAAGATCGGGTAGGCATCGATAATAAATGCTGAAGAAAGTTTTACCAAGCCATACTCTTTTTGGGCCAGAGCCAACAGCAAACCGACAGCGCCACCGATTCCACAACCAATAAATCCGATGTAAAGACCTTGTAACTGAAATATTTTTCGGATTTTCGCCGGCGTCATTCCCATCGACAGAAGTACTCCAATGTCCTTTTTTTTCTGAATTACAATCATGGTAATGGATCCAATGATGTTCATCACAGCAACAATAATAATGATCATCAAAATAAAGTAGGATCCCCATTTTTCGATCAACATCACATCGTACATGGGCTTTTGTATATCATACCACGTAGAGAGTAAATATTCGTCGCCTATCATCTCCTGAAGCTCCCCCTTCACGCGTTCAGCACTATCGGTATCGTTGAGTTTTAATTCGAGTCCGGTAATTTCATTTTGCATATTAAATAAGCGCTGAGCAGCCACCATATCGATATAAATTACGTCACTATCCATAATTTGCTGCATGGAATACTGACCGCGAACCTGAAAACGGCTTACCCTCGGAGCTGTAAATTGAGTGAGAGCCCGACGCATCCCAACCGCACTGAGGACCGCTACTTCATCCCCTTCGCTCGCACCAATCCGCCTGCTCATCGATTCACTGATAACCAATCCCGGCCTGTTATTTTGCACCGACAAATCGAACACCCCCCGAGTGATACTGTTCTCCAGTTCCGTCAGCCGAATGTGTGATCCTTTTTCCACTCCGCGCACACCAACAACTTCGTTTCGGTCACTTTCGTAAGCAAGCATTGCCTTATTTTCTATGAAAGGAGTAAGCTCTAAGACATCCGGATGGCTTTTTATTTGATCCATTAAATCCACATCGTAACGCATACTCGTGGCTTCAGCCATCTCAATTCTAATATCCGGATCAAAAGAAAGCAAAAAACTTCTAATCACGTCATAAAAGCCATTGAATACCGATAGCACCACTATTAAAAGTGCCGTCCCAACGGTTAATCCGGCGATACTGATCCCAGTGAGTACCGAAATCAGTGAAACCTGTTTTCCCGAAAAAAGATATCTGCGTGCAATAAACCGAACTACATTCATTCTTAGTACTTGTAATTTGTCACAGCTTTAAGTTCCTTTTGCAAGGAGCTATTATGTGGAATATTTTTATATTAAAACCCGGTTAACCTAATCATGGAGATGTGAAAAGCCCGACTCTTAAAATCGAAGAAATTAATGCCATATCCAACGGATCACACGGAGATCTATTTTCCGTGCTTGGATTACATCAAATAAGTGTAGACGGTAAAGAGAAACTTATATTCCGAACCTTTCGACCGGATGCTCAAAAAATCACGCTACAAATCAATAAAGGAAAGCCTATTGAATTAACGAAGGTAGGCAATACCGGTTTATTTGAACATGTTTTTTCCCGACGGAAAAACCGTTTTAAATACTCCCTGGAAATTGTTCACCACGATGGGCATGAATTCACAATAGAAGATGCTTACAGGTTTGGTTCGCTGATTTCTGATTTTGATATGCAGCTCTGGGGTGAGGGAAACCACCATCATGTATATAAATGGATGGGGGCTCACAAAAAAACTGTCGATGATGTGGAAGGAACCCATTTCGTCGTTGCTGCGCCCAATGCCACGCGGGTAAGCGTGGTGGGGTCGTTTAATAACTGGGATGGGCGTATTAATGGAATGAGAAATCACCCTGCACAGGGAATTTGGGAAATTTTTATACCTCATGTTGCCCCGGGGGATTTATACAAATATGAGATTAAAACTGCCATAAGTGATGCTCCTATTATAAAAGCAGACCCTTACGCACAATTTGCAGAACTTCGACCGGGAACAGCCTCAAAAGTGTGGGACAGCAGCTACTCCTGGAAAGATGCCGACTGGATGAAAAATCGCAGTCAGATTCAGGCTCCGGATAAACCCATTTCGGTGTATGAAATTCACGCCGGATCATGGAAGCGGAAGGTAGATGAAGACCCCGGTTTTTTAAGCTACAGAGAACTTGCCGATGATCTTATTCCGTACGTAACAGATTTGGGGTTTACCCACATCGAATTGATGCCTATTGCAGAGCACCCTTACGACCCGTCCTGGGGCTATCAAATTACAGGATATTATGCTCCTACCAGCCGGTTCGGGAATCCGGATGATTTGCGGTACTTCATCGACAAATGTCATCAGGCTAACATTGGTGTGATTTTAGATTGGGTTCCGGCTCACTTCACAAAGGATGATCACGGACTTCGCCAGTTTGATGGCACCGCCTTATATGAACACGAAGACCCTCGAATGGGCGAACATAAAGACTGGGGTACAAATATTTTTAATTTCGGCAGAACGGAGGTCAACAACTTTTTGATCTCCAACGCTGTCTATTGGCTTGATGAATTCCACATTGACGGGCTTCGGGTGGATGCCGTTGCCTCGATGCTATACCTTGATTATTCCCGCGAAGAGGGTGAATGGATCCCAAATCAGTATGGTGGTCGCGAAAATCTGGAAGCGCTCCATTTTTTACGGCAATTTAATGATGTTGTTCACGAGTATTATCCCGGCGCACTCACTATGGCTGAAGAATCAACATCCTGGCAGGGCGTTTCGCGCCCCACATCTTCGGGCGGCCTCGGATTTGACCTGAAATGGAATATGGGATGGATGAATGATACACTCACTTATGTCAGCAAAGACCCCATTTACAGAAGGTACCATCAGGATCAGCTGTCTTTTTCGCTGATCTATGCATTTACCGAACAATTCCTGCTGCCCTTGTCGCATGATGAGGTTGTGCACATGAAAGAGTCCCTTATCTCAAAAATGCCGGGAGATGACTGGCAAAAATTTGCGAACCTCCGACTGCTGTACACCTACATGTATGGACACCCCGGGAAAAAACTGCTTTTTATGGGATCGGAGTTTGCCCAGTGGAGTGAGTGGACAGAGGCGCATTCTATTGACTGGCACCTTCTGGAATGGGAAAATCATCAGGGCGTCAGCCATCTGGTGAAAGATTTAAATACATTGTATAAAGATGAATCTGCTATGCACGAAGTAGATTTTAATTGGGAAGGGTTTGAATGGATCGACATCAGCGATGCGGATAATTGCCTGCTTTCTTTTATAAGACGCGGAAAAGATCCTGATGATTTTTTAGTATTCATTCTTAACTTCACCCCTGCTGTTCATGAGGCTTACAAATTTGGGGTTCCGAAAGCGGGAAAGTATGATATTTTGCTCAACAGTGATTCTGCATTTTACGGCGGCAGTAATGCCGGCCCTTCTAATATAGAAGGTGTTGACGGAGCATGGCACAGTCAGCCTGCGCATGTAACCCTTTCTATACCCCCACTTGCGGGCATTGTTTTAAAACCATCAAATTAAATAATAACTACGTATTACATGCGATTTTCAAGATCCTGCGGTACCCTTGCACATCCCACCTCATTTCCGGCAAAATATGGAATGGGCGATCTGGGTCACGAAGCCAAAGATTTTATCAACTTTTTATCCGATACCGGACAAGGCATTTGGCAGGTTCTTCCGCTGGGGCCAACCGGATATGGAAATTCTCCCTACGCAAGTTATTCTGCATTTGCCGGCAATCATTACTTAATCAGTCTCGATTTGCTGGTAGACAAAGAACTGCTGACTAACGAAGAAGCAGCAACTGCATTATTACCTGTCACCGTAAAAGCTGATTATGAAAAATCATATCAGCTAAAGGATAAATTGTACAAAAAAGCATTTCAACGATTTAAAAAAGGAAGCACCAAAGAAATAGAGGAGAAGCTCAAAAAATTTAAGAAGAGCAATAAATACTGGCTGGAGGACTACTGTCTGTTTAGTGCCTGTTCGCTTGCCAATGGCCGTAAACCATGGAATCAATGGGAACAAAAAGAGCTGGCCCAACGAAAACCAAAAGCCATTAAAGAGG
>PWFZ01000040.1 GCA_003555185.1 Balneolaceae bacterium
CCCCTAACCATTATAGGTTCATAGAAAAGCATTGCAAAATTCACGGTTGTCAAATTATTGTTAATTAAACTGCAGAGGTGTATTCATCTGGATCTTGTAAAATTATTCCATTCTTTAGGTCAAAATTCCAAATTATGAAACCGTGCATAGCCCCTTTAAATAACAAAAGGAAGTCAGGTGCTCAAAGCCTGACTTCCTTTTTGATTTCTCTCAAGCAATTATTTTTTATGTAAAAAAAATGGGAAACAGGTGCTCAACGCCTGCCTCCCTCTACTCTCTCCGTCATTATTCTTTCTAAGTTCTCTCTGGTCTTGTGCTATTGTCCATGGGTATAATAGAAACATATTCACCCCTAACCATTATAGGTTCATAGAAAAGCATTGCAAAATTCACGGTTGTCAAATTATTGTAAATCAAATTGCGCAGGCGTGTTCATCTGGATCTTGCAAAATTATTCCGTTCTTTAGGTCAAAATTCCAAATTATAAAACCGTGCATGCCCCATTTAAATAACAAAAGGAAGTCAGGTGCTCAAAGCCTGACTTTTTAATTTCTCTCCAATTATAAAGTGATCCTTAAAGTAAAAAAAAAGGGAGACAGGTGCTCAAGGCCTGTCTCCCAAAATAAAGAAACAAAATTAGTCAGGTGCTCAAGGCCTGACTATCTGTTTCTTTCTCTCTCTCGAATCTTTATGTAATGTCCATTTATATGATAAAGAAGTCCTGAATACTATACGTTACACCATGTTGGTTATCCCTTATAACATTCACGGTTTTCAAATTCTTTTACCTATTATTTCCATGATCAAAAAAAAGAGGCCAGCGCTCATAGCCCGCCTTTTATATTATTTACTTTCAACGATGACTTTACGTATTTGGTGCCCCCTGCATAATATTAATTACAAGATAATATCCATTACAGGGTAGTGATCAAACTTTTATAGAAATCCCATTTTAAAAGCTGACTATTTGATGAATTGAATACCTGTAGGGATAGGCTAAAAAAAGAGGAGACAGGTTCTCAAAGCCTGTCTCCCTATTTTGTGAAACAAAAACAAGACAGGTGCTCAAAGCCTGACTTAAATTTATTTCTCTCTCTCTTGACTTAACTTTATGTGCTATTGTCCACTCACATGATATACATATACTAACCACTAATCTTTACACAAAATTGAATAATCCTTGCAATATTCACAGGTTTTAAAATGATCCACTATAGATAAAGATGTAATTTAAAATCAAGTTAATATTAAATTTAAATCAGGCAGAAAATTTCAGGTAGATACCAAAAAAATAGGAGACAGGTGCTCAAAGCCCGTCTCCTAATATATGAAACATTATAATACAGGTGCTCAAAGCCTGTTTACAACGCTTCTTCTCTCTTGATCTATCTTATGTGCTATTGTCCATTTCAATTATATTGATATCCTTTCTTTTATCCTTTATATAAAATTGATAAAGCCTTGTAATATTTTCAGGTTTTTAAGTGCCCCATATTATTCATAGAATTCTTTTTTGTTCTCTCTTTACTTGTTAACCTTTCTATTGACCACTTATAATTTTTCATTGGTTTCTTATTCACTACATCAACTACACTTATAACTCCATGCCGTATTAATTCAAATTATTGACCAAACTCAAAATGATAATTTAGTTTAGTACATTAATACGTCTTCATGCTATTACTATAATTATTAGCAAACTTCTTTAATTTTAGGGATATGGCTCACGTAGAGAAAGTCACATTTAACAATCGTATAAGCCGGGAGTTCGGAAAAACCGTTAAGCAGCGGGTAGGTCATTATTTTGATGATAATAATCTATCCAGACACGCTAACGCCCGAATGGTTATTAAAACCATTGTTCTTCTCACTATTTATTTTGGTTCCTATGCATTAATTATATCGGGTCAGTTCCCTATTGAATTGATGTGGTTTTTAACATTTGTAATGGGAATAGGAATGGCCGGTATTGGTTTCTCTGTTTCACATGATGCTCTTCATGGGGCCTATTCATCCAACAAGCATGTTAATCGCGCATTGGGATTCACCTTTGACCTACTTGGAGCCAACGGCTATGTATGGAAAATCACTCACAACATTATTCATCATACCTATACAAACATTCACGGGCATGATGAGGACCTTGAAGTCGCAGAATTTATCAGGCTCTCCCCTCATTCTGAATTTAAATGGATCCACCGTATCCAGCACATCCTGGCTTTTTTCGCCTATAGCCTGGCCACGTTTTTCTGGGTTTTTATAAAGGATTATCAAAATTTTTTGAAACCAAATATTGGCCCCTATAACAACAAAAACCACCCAATCAGTGAGTGGATCATACTCTTTGTTACGAAAGGAATCTACTATACATACATGTTAGTACTACCGTTTCTGTTTTTAGATATCACTCTATTGCAGCTTATTATTGGGTTTACGACCCTTCATATTACCGCCGGGCTCATTCTTGGAATTATCTTTCAGCTTGCCCATGTCGTAGAGGAAACCGATCACCCCGTGCCAAACGAAGAGAATATGATAGACGAGCACTGGATGATACATGAAATGGTTACCACCAATAATTTTGCACGTAATAATAAATTCTTGTGCTGGTATGTGGGGGGATTAAATTTTCAAATAGAGCATCACCTTTTCCCTAAAGTATGCAGTATTCACTATCCCGCTATCAGCCATATCGTTGAAAAAACAGCCAACGAATTTAATATTCCGTACAATCAGCACGATACATTTTTTGAAGCTGTTGCTTCCCATTATCGAACCCTTAAAAAGTTCGGAGACCCAAATTTTTCATACGCAGAAACAGGAGTTAGCTAACCACTAAAAAGTCCCTAAAGGAAGGTGACTAATATTATTCTGCAATTACCTTTAGTTGATTAGGTCATCATCAAAAATCAAAGCCTAAACTAATTCCGGGAATGAAAGGGGCCGCTATAAAATCAACTTCCCGATCGGAATAGTTTACACGTTTCTCATATGCAAAAAGTTTGTTGTCATAAACTCTGCCTAAAGCATTTCCAATGGTAACTCCCAGGCTCACGGGCCCCAATTTTGTTGTCACACCCAGGTTTAATAAAAGGAGATCTCCTATAGGTACAATTAAATCATCAGATAATGATTGGGTACGATCGAGGTGTAGCTGCGTATCGATTGATATACCTACCCTATTTGACCCAAACTCCGTGCGTAACCCAGCCTGAAGCGGAGGTGGACCGGGCATTTGCACGGGATCATGATCAGCGATGATTAGATTCATCCATCGTTTTCTTACATTTAAACGAATTGCTAAGATTTTTTCTCCTCGGGTAAATGTTCGCTTTATGGAAGCTCCTGCAACAAATCCTTCAATTTCTGAGCGCTGCCTGTACCAATATTTTGAGATATTTCTATAGATAGTATTTGCCTTTAACTCCCATCCATGCGGTGAATAGCTAGCTTGAAATGACGCGTAATTCGTAGTCGTCGGTTCTGTGCTGTATCCATTTGCATCGTAAATATTACTGTTCATGGCCAGACTGTTTATAGGATCATAAAGATGGGCAACATTCCCCTCCAAAAGAAGAAACCTTGTGGGAGCAAGTAATAACTGTACACTCATCGAAGGTTCGGTAATATCGTCATGATGATCTACCCTACCGCTCACTACTGCATGGAAAAAATTTGTGAAAGCCTGCTCATGAGTGAAAATCAACTGAACATTTTTTATTTCTGATGTGCTATGCGTTAAGGTTCGATGAACATCGTGATAAAACCCTGCGAGTGAAGTGTTTTTAACCTGAAGAGCAAATTTGTAAGTATGTGCAAATAAATTTTGAGTTGAGTTAAAGGCATCAAGATATAGTTCATCAATTTCAGTTTTCACTTTAGCCTGTTGGTACCCATAACCTCCTTCCACAAGAAGAAACCCAATTTTATGTGTGGCTGAAGCGAAACCCATACTTAAATAGTCTTGTTCCTGAAATAGAAGCACATCAAACATCGCCCCGAATTCATTTTCACTGTACTGATGCTGCCCCGTAACCTCCAGTGAAGACCGATCTGTCTTTATACGTGCAGATACTAATCCTGAGTATGTTTTGGCATAAGCACTTAACTCCTCAATATAACCTTCTAAAAGCTGAGGAGATGTATGCTCTCCAACAAACGCTATCGAAAAAGGTTTTTGATCACCGGCTGCAAAACTCACTCCCTGATGAATCGGATCAATAATTATATTCTTTGTGGATCTATAAGATGGGGTAAGCGTAACAGCTGCATCCGGACTAGTTTTACGCGCGTTGGGTTCCCTAAGCTCAGGATTGATAACCGCATAAGACATTGTAGGTGTTAAGGAGTGGTTTTGCGATTGTTTAGTAAGAATAGGTATGCCACTTGCAGTATAAAATGCAAGTAAGCCCGGTAAATCACGATCCAGGTCAGCAGTAACTCCCGGAATAGCTGATGTAAGATCTGTTTCTGCAGCAAACCTTAAAGCAGCATTCCCATGTGTGAGAGACCGCCTGTGTTGCACAAGTAGGAAAGTTGAATTTTCCGGCGTTACTAAAAGGCTGTCAAGTATTATCTGATAGTGGTTAAGTGTACTATCCTGTTTTGCGAAATCAGGCTGATTTTGTGCAAATAGCACAACACTTTGTGACAAAAAAAATACGCCAAAGATAAATATTTTATACAATAGCATTATTGCTCAACCCCCCTAATTTATACAGCTATAGTCTTTCCCTATGATGCCGCTAAAAGATTTCCTGCATTTTTTTTAATGCTGTACTTTTCTCGTTGATGATGTACGAAGCACAAGCTTTTGGTAAATCTGAAAACCTTTCAACCCCTCTTGCTCTCTGTACTCTTTAACTCTTTTAAAATTGATCAGATATGACTAACAAACATTACATCCTGTACATACAGTTTTGCAATAATTACAGAATGGCAGATTACTCTTGTGTTACTGCGAATTTAATAGCCAAAATACAATTACCATAATTATGCAAAGTTTTGCGTGTAAAATGTAAGGCTTCTTATTTATTGTATATCCATTTTTAGTTCATAGATGCATTTTTCAACAACTCTACCAACAGTTGTCTATTACAAATAAATCAAGAGAGATTACGGGTTGAAAACAATACAAAGAGAATGCTTTCACCTCCTCCTTTCGTATTAATGAACAATACTATGGCGAAATTTTACTATTCACTCACCATTATTCTGGCATTGTTTATCATCTCATCCTGTGCTCCCGGAAGCCCGCCTGCTAATCTTTCAATCTACCAGGTAAATATTTCCGCTGAACCGGAAGAGGCAGGTACCGTATCACCCACAACAGCAGATGTAGATGATGGAGAAGAGATAGAAATCACGGCATCACCAAATACCGGGTGGCTTTTCGACAGTTGGCAGGGTGATTACGATGGAAATACAAATCCGGCCACAGTAAGAGTCACCGAAAATAAGGATATAGTTGCTGTCTTTATAAAAAGAGAATATCCCTTAACCATTTCTATTGAGGGCGAGGGTGCTGTAAGTGAGAGAGTCATCCAAGCCAGAACAACTGATTACCCTCATGGAACTACTGTGGAATTAACAGCCAATCCTGCAGATGGATGGGTGTTTTCCCATTGGGAAGGAGATGTAGACACCGATGGGAATCCGATTCAGATTACAATTGAGGAGGAAAAAGAAGTAACAGCCGTTTTTATACCAAGAGAGTTCGATCTGATAATAAATATTATAGGAGAAGGGTCTGTATCCGAGCAAGTTGTGCAGGGCGAAAACGCAGTTACTTTATCCGCTAACCCCGATACGGGATGGGAATTTGTGGAGTGGAGAGGAGATGTTACAGGAACCGATAATCCTGTTGAGCTGGTAATGGATGAAGCCAAAGAAGTAACTGCAGTTTTCGAAAGAAAGCAGTATCCGCTCACCGTAAACATTGTGGGAGAAGGAACGGTATCCGAAGAAATTGTTCAGGCACGAACGACCGAATACTCATTTGGAACAACCGTAGAGTTAACGGCTTCACCGGCTGATGGGTGGATTTTTTCAAACTGGGATGGTGATCTATCCGGCAGCGAAAACCCTGTCCAGATAGAGATTACAGAAGAGACGGAAGTAACCGCTGTGTTTGAAGAAGAAGCGGTCTTTTTTGAACTATCCACAACGACTGAGGGAGAGGGATCCATCTCTCCGGATTCCGGCGAATTCGAAGAGGGAACTGACGTGGAACTGACCGCAACCGCC